>JBIOYE010000076.1:0-5076 GCA_044870015.1 Candidatus Zixiibacteriota bacterium | reverse complement strand
GGCTGACACAGAAATAATAGACCTGCATGTCTTCATCCGGCAGGACACAGTCGCTCTCAACGTTTACTCACCGGTGAATCTGGTGGTGATTGACCCCAACCAGGACAGCATCGGAATAAATTTTAATACCATTTTAGAAGGATCATATTATGACACCACCCTGGATCTTGATAATGACGGTGAAAAAGAGGATAGAGTCATAATACCTAGCCCATATCAGGGAATTTATCAGATTCGGGTGATTCCCGAAGACACCGGCTCCTTTAGCTTGGGAATTCGAATTGACGGCAATGACCAGACAGTTTTGGGCGACAACGTAGTGATACCGAATACCGACACCACTTTTGAATATCAAGCCGAGATTTTTGAAACCTTACGGGGGGACTTGAACAAGGATAGCCAGCGGAATTTGCCGGATATTGTTTTCTTCACAAATTATATTTTCCGGGGGAAATTCCCGCCCGAACCTTTGGCTTTAGGAAACGTCAATTGTGATAAAACCGAAAGCGGTGGCGATAAAGTCAACCTGCAGGATATTATATATTTTGTAAATTACGTTTTCAAAGGCGGTCCTCCTCCCTGCAGCTAAAAGTCACCTTTTTTTAAGATCTTAAACCGGCTTATTCTGAAGCTCGGTCACGGTCCCGGATACCGAAGAATCAAAAAAACCTTGACAATTGAGCTTTTTTCTTTATTTTTAGGGTGCGAGTGGAGGTAATAAACCTTAAAGTTCTTCCTCAGAGGTGTGGGTAGGTTGATATTAAAAAAAGTGCATTCAAAAGAGATGCTAAAGCTTAAATTCTCTTTTCTCTTATCCTTATTTTTCACGACTTCTTCTCTTTTCGCTCAAGGCGACACTGCCTGGGTAAGAAATCACAACGGAACCGGAAATGGGAACGATGAGGCGGTAGCTATAGCTGTTGATGATTCCGGCCATGTCTATGTCAGCGGCTCTACCTGGAGCGGAAGTTCTGATAATTTTACCATTATTAAATATGACAGTAGTGGAAATATCCTCTGGACCAAATTGTATAATGGACCATTGGGCGGAGATGAGCAGGCAGTGGACTTGGCAGTGGATGCAGGTGGATATATCTATGTCACCGGAGGAAGTGAAGGGACTACCCCCGACATAGCCACCATAAAATACACGCCGGCTGGTGATACGGTCTGGGTCAGGCGCTTTAACGGACCCTTTAAAGCCGAAGATTTTGTCAAAGACCTGGCCGTTGACCAAAACGGAAACGTTTATATCACCGGTTCACGGGAGGATAGTGTTTCTGCCGAAGTCACCAATATTAATTTTCTTACCGTAAAATATTCTCCGACCGGTACTCTCTTGTGGCAGAAGATTTTTAACCGCAGCGGAAATCTAAGCGACTTTGGAAATGCCGTGGCTGTGGATGACAGTGGCTATGCCTATGTTACAGGTAGTAGCTCCGCTCCTGCTTCCGGGGAAGATTTCACTACTATCAAGTATAACTCTAGCGGTGATACCGTATGGGTGAGACATTACAATGGCCCGGGAAACTTAACTGATGAAGCCCAGGCAATTAGTGTCGACCAATACGGCAACGTTTATGTAACCGGACAGAGTCGCGGGAGCGGAACTTCTGATGATTTTGCGACCATAAAATATAATAAGAACGGAGACACGCTGTGGGTTAGACGTTACAACGGCTTGGGGAATGGAGCTGACCAGCCCCTTTCTTTGATTGTGGATGACAGCGGTTTGGTCTATGTTTCCGGTTATACTTGGAACGGAACTTCCAACGACTACACTATTATCAAATATGATTCCAGCGGGAATACGGTCTGGGTCAGAAATTATAACGGGCCCGGGAATGGCAACGACCAAGCCCTGGCGTTGACCATGGATGACATAAACCGAGTTTATATTACCGGCTTTAGTGTCGGCTCCGGAACCGGGGAGGATTATGCCACCATAGAATATACCGGGGATGGAACTGTTCACGGAATCAGAAGGTTTAATGGACCGGCTAATGCCGGAGACCGGGCTTTCGCAATTGCGGTGGATGATAGGTTTATTTATATCACCGGCAGAAATAAAGTGGGAGCTACTGATGATTTTACGACAATCAAATATTTTAAAAATCTGCCACCGGCCTTGGATTCCATTGGACCCCAAAGCGTAGCCGAGGGTTCGAATTTGATTTTTAAGATTCAGGCTGTTGATCCTAACGGGACCATACCTGCCTTGATGGCATCTAACCTCCCCAGCCTTAACGCCACTTTTCTGGATTCAGGAAACGGCTCAGGTTCATTCAGTTTTAATCCCGATTATAATCAGGCCGGAGTGTATAATGTTACCTTTAGGGCTAGCGACGGTGTCTTAGAGGACACCGAGATTGTAGAAATTACAGTAATTAATACCAACCGGGCTCCGGTTTTATCGGTGGACAACGGCAAAACCGGACTAAGGAACAGCACCATAATTGTACCGGTCATCAGTTTTGACCCGGACGGAAACACGCCGGCATTATCGGCCTCTAATCTGCCGTCTAATGCGACTTTCACGGATAGTCTAAACGGAAAGGGGACTCTGGTCTTTTCTCCTGACAATTCTCAGGTTGGGGTCCATTCCAATATTACCTTTGTGGCCACAGACGGCTTTTTAGCTGATACCGGATTCACTCAGATTCATGTCTTCATCAGGCAGGATACCCTGACTTTCTTTGCTTATTCGCCGGTCCATCTGGTCATTACCGACCCCAAACAGGATTCCATCGGAGTGGGCTTCAACACTATATCTGAATACTCCGACTACGACACTACTCAGGATGTCAACAACGATTTGGAGAAAGATGAGGTGGTCACCATTCTTACGCCTTATTTAGGAGAATATGATATCAAAGTTATTCCCACTTCTACCGGCAGTTTCAATTTGCAATATAAGGTAGACGGCAATTTCCCCACTTTTTTGGCTCAAAATGTGTCCATTGATGATGTCGATACGGTTTATCAGTATCAGATGAAAATTTTAGAGACTCCGAGAGGAGATCCCAACCGGGATGGCAGGCAGAATCTGGCAGATTTGATCTTCTTGGTAAATTTTGTCTTTAAGGGGGGACCCGAGCCGCTTCCTTATACTCTGGGGAATGTCAACTGTGATTTCACTTCCGGAGGGATAGATAATATCAACCTGGCGGATGTAATCGCTATGGTCAATTTTGTCTTCAAAGGCGGCAAAGCTCCCTGTAGCTAACCATTACAAAGTCCGGACAATTTTCTAAAGAAAAATCCGGCTCATTCAAAGTTTCGATTCTCCCCTAAACCTTGACAATCTAACCCAACCCTCTATATTTAAAAACTCGAAGGAAGATATAAATATTCGAGTTTATACTGGAAATGAATCGGCGTTTAACTATATGATGCCATTTAACAAATTAAGTTTCCATCGACTATTCTGGTGTAGAGATGATCGAAGGTCATAAAATCTGCGTGGTAATTCCGGAGTGGCATGAGTATGATAAAGCCATTTATTGCGCTGAAAAAATTCTCCAGGAGGTGAAGACCGTAGATAAGGTGATTATCGTGGATGACGGCACAGAGAATTTAAAAGTGGGAAATCTGGATAGTCAGATTCAGCTTTTGACTAATGAAACCAACCACGGGACCGGTTTTACTTTTATAAAAGGAATTAACCAGGCTTTGAAATCCGGTTTTGATTTTGTGATTTGCTGGACCCTTCTGGATAGAGGATTTTTTCCGGTCGATTTTGAAAATGTCACCAAGGGGCTTTTGAAATCCGAAGTGGTTTACGGTGTCAGAGTTAAGACCGGCCAGAACAAGGAAAGTTCTTCCCGCTGGCTGGGAAGGATGCTGCATATTCTGCTGTTCAAACTCCACACCAACTGCTGGCTGAAGGATTCTACCATCGGGATGAGGGGTTTCAGAAAATCTGCTTTTGAAAAAATCGGCTTGCCCGACGAACAGTTTCTGCAGGATAATTCTGAGAATAAGAGCTGGAGCTGGTTTTTCAGGTACGGATTTGAGACCTGGGTTTTGCTGGAGGCTTTTAAAAGCGGTTGCTCCGTAGGGAGTTGTCCGGTGCATGATTTGGGAGCCACCAATTCCAGCATCAGATTTTTTGGAAAAAACTCCTTTCGCTCAATCTATACCCCATTTTTCAAAAACCTAAATTTTCGCCAGGAAACAAAGTAGCCCAAACATGAAGCTTAAATTTTTACTTACAGTATCACAGATAAAATCAATTGATTTGAGATTGGTAGCCTTACTTTTACTGCAGTTAATTTTAATCTTTTTCGCTTTTGATTTCCAGGTTTTTATGGGCGGAGATGCCCATTCAGATATTTTGCTGGCCGAATCCATCCTGTCTGGGCACGGGTTCAGGGATATTTGGGACCCCCAGCAACCTCTGGATAACTGGCGACGACCGGGTATGCCAGTGTTGATTGCTTTTTTATATTTTTTATTCGGGCACCAGTATTTGATTATCAAGCTTTTAATAGCATTACTAACCCTGGGCACAACCGTGCTTTTATATCTGATTTTTAAAACTGAAAGCGGCTCCGACCTATGGTTTTTGCTTTTGCTTTTTGTCTCTAACTCCGCCATTTTGGAATTTGCCCACTATGAATTAAGCGAAATACCTTATTTGTTTGTAGCGCTATTATCAATCTATTTTTGGAAGAAACAAAAGTATATCGGAACCATCCTTTGCTTAATCATAGGTTATCATATCCGAACCGAAGCTTTGGCTTTAATCGGAGCTTTCCTGATTTATTATCTTCTGCAAAAAAATTGGAAAAAGCTTTTAATCTTCGGGGCTTCCATCTTGGCGGGAATTTTGCCCTGGACTTTAAGGTCCCTTCTGATTGGGGGCAATCAGCAGCTAAAAGTTCTTTTAGCCAAAAATGAATATGAACTGGATTCCGGTATGATTGGACTTATCGATTTAATTCAACGGCTCATTTACAATTTTAAACAATATTTTTTCAAATATGGAGGAGTGGTGATTCTCAATACCGAAGGCTTTCTTTCCATTCTAATGATGCTTTTGGCATTAGTGGGGTTAATCAGGTTCTTAAAAAT
>JBIOYE010000075.1:0-3111 GCA_044870015.1 Candidatus Zixiibacteriota bacterium | reverse complement strand
GGCTTTGCAGGGGATTGCGAAGGAGTTGGGGTTGTAAAGTCTGAATCACGAAGACACGAACATGTTTAACAAATACTTAACCCTTATTCTCATATTTATTGCTATTTTGTGGATTCCTGTTGAGGTTTTTGGGGTAAAAATCTGGGGTGGCAGGATAGAGGATATACTTGTCTTAGAAGAAGGGGCAGGTCCTGGTCAAGTGAACGGGAATCAGCGTGAAAATTCTTATTTTTTGCAATATGCAATTGATATTGATGTAAAGGGCAATATTTATTTGAGTGATCCTGGCAATGCACGCATTCAGATTTTCTCCTCGAATGGCAAGTTCATGAGTGAAATTCAATTAAGCAAACTGCTAAAAGACCGAAAAGGTCGTGTGCCGTCCATAGGGTCTCAAATCTCTTGCGATAACGAGGGGAGTGTCTATCTTGTTGATTTGGTCAAGGAAATTGACCGACTCAGATTAATTAAGTTTTTACCTGATGGAAAAATGGTAACCCAAATTGAATTTCCCGACAGCGTTGCTCCGAGCAAGAACCGGTATCACTATTCAGGTTTTATTTCTGTTAATGGTATCAGCTTTGATTATTTTGGAAATCTTTATTTTTATCCGTATGATTTTGAACACAAAGAAGAATACCCTGCTCACGAAAAAAATGTTTCCAAAATTTATATGTATGAAAAAGGCAAACATTTAAAAACTCATTTTTATATCCAAGGAGGCAAAATTCCTCCTCAGGTTGTCCAGAAAGCAGATTCTTTGGGCAGGGTACTTTTCTTGCGGAACAAGTATTTGCATATAAGTAACGTCAAAGATATTGGGTCGAGTGGTTTTAAAGATTCTCTTGAAGGGCCTCAGAATTTGACAAGCGATTATAGACTCATAGGATTTGACGCGAACTTCAATATTTATTTAGTGGAAGATAAGCACTGGGTCTATCAAACTTCAGAAATAGCTTCGGCTCATACTTATGTTACAATCATACATAAATATAAGGTGGTGAAAGATAAGCTACAAGAGACTGGAAGAGTTTTTTTAAATTTCAATGATCCACTAGAAGAAGAGCAAGAACGACCAGAAATTGATGTTTCAAAGAGATATATTGTCAATGGTCAAGGAGAAATATTTTTTCTCCACGGAACAATGCACAAGCTCACTCTTACTAAAATAATTTTTGAAGAACTTAAAAGTGAAAAATAATTCAAAGGAGCTTTTCATGTTAAAAGTATCAGGGATTCATCATGTGACTTTAATCTGTTCCAACATGGAACGGACCGTAAAATTTTACACCGAAATTCTGGGCTTAAAATTAATCAAGCAGACCGTCAATTTCGATGACCCCAACATCAAACATTTCTACTTCGGAGATGAAAAAGGCACCCCCGGAACCATTATCACCTATTTTGAATATCCCAACTGGACCGGCGGAAGAATCGGAGTGGGAATAACACACCATATTGCCTTCATCGTAGAAACCGAAAAAGAACAACTGGAATTCAGAAAAAAATTGGAAGCCAATGACATCGGCGTCACACCTGTAATCGACAGAAAATATTTCAAGTCCATATATTTCCAGGACCCGGATGGAGTGATTTTGGAAATCGCCACCCGCGGTCCGGGATTTGCAGTAGATGAAGATAAAAAACATCTGGGAGAAAAGTTTATCAAACCGGATGAAAAACTTTTTAGAAAAAGCAGGTTTGTTTCTGATAGCAAAAATTAAAAGGCCTCGACTATGCTCGGCCAAAACTTCAAACAATATAAAGATCTCGACTAACGCTCGGTCTAAAGGAGGAAATATGTCAAGGAGTATTTCAAGAAGAAATTTTCTGGCTACAACTGGTAAAACCGGGGTTTTATTAGCCGGTGGAACAGCAGTATTAAGTGAATTGTTAGATACACCACAAGCCAAAGCTCAAGGCACACCTCCAGCCACTCTGAAAGCTTTTGAATATCAGGTGAAGCCCTTGCCATTTCCCTATAATGCTTTGGACGGAATTTCAGAACAGACCAATAAATATCATCACGATACCCACTATACCGGCTATGTCAAAAAAAGAAATGAGATTGAGCAAAAATTAGTTACGGTTGACCGCACTGCGGCCAATGCCAATTTTTCTGAATTCGGAGAGTTAAAAAGACGAGAGACTTTTAACGCCAATGGACAGATTTTGCATGAGCTGTACTGGGATATTTTGGGCGGAGACGGAAAACCGAGCGGTCAAGTGGTGGACAAATTAAAATCTGATTTTGGCTCTTACGATAACTGGGTGGCTGACTTCAAGGCCTGTGCTAAAATAGCTCTGGGCTGGGCTCTTTTGGTTTATGACCCTTTTGACGGCAGACTGCATAATTACAGCGGAGATACCCATAATCAAGGAGGTGTCTGGGGTTCAATTCCACTAATACCTATTGACGTTTTCGAGCACGCCTATTATCATGATAACGGACCGGACCGAGCCAAATACATAGAGGCCTTTTTGCGCAATTTGAAATGGTCCGAAATCGAAAAAAGATACCAGAAAGTCAAAAACTTAAAATGGTAAAGAGATGAAGCGAGAGAGCATTTACAAAAAACATTTTACTCTGGAAGAAGCCAATAAGTTGGTGCCGGAATTCAGCCAATATTTTGAGCAAATTTTTCGGCTGCATGAAATTTTAAAACCGGAGCGCAGAGAAAAAGAACTGGTGACCCAGAGTTTGTCCAAGAATGGAGGCTGGAGCAAGTCGGCTGATTATTTGGAAAATTCTTTCAAGGTGAGCAAAATTTTGGATAAGATTCTTGCAACCGGTGCGGTGGTCAAAGATTTACAGCGGGGATTGATTGATTTTCCTCATCTTTCAGAAGGGAAGGAAATTTTTTTATGCTGGAAGATGGGAGAAAAAGAGATTAAATTTTGGCATGATTTGGAAAGCGGCTACTCCGGCAGGCAACCTTTATTTTTAGATTAGAGTGGCCAAGAAACTTTTTTTGGAAAGTTACGGCTGTCAGATGAATGAAGCTGACAGTGAAGTTATTTTGGGAGTCCTGACTAAAAACGGCTACGAGTTGACTGATTCAGTCTCCTCTGCGGATGTGATTTTGTTCAATACCTGTGCGGTCAGGGAGC
>JBIOYE010000074.1:0-12637 GCA_044870015.1 Candidatus Zixiibacteriota bacterium | reverse complement strand
AGTCCAACAAAATTTCCACGTTCAACAATGGAAAAGCGGAAACCTTTTATATCGAAGCGCAAGAATTAGGGTTCGCTAAAATTCAGAAAAACCAACTGCAAGGCGGCAATTCCGCTGAAAATTTGCAAATCGCCCTTGCTGTTTTGAATGGTGAGGACGGGGCTAAAAGGGATGCAGTGGTTTTGAACTCGGCTTTGGCTTTGGTGGTGAGTGGAAATGTAAATGACATAAAAGAGGGAATAAAGTTGGCCCAAGACCTACTTGATTCTAAAAAAGCTTTAGAGAAATTTCAGCAATTTATAGAATTTACCCAGAAATGTTAGACAAAATTATCGCTGAGAAAAAAAGATATTTGGCCCAGCTTGACCAAAAGGCCCTTATGAAAAAATGGGAAAAAATACTAGAGAATGGGTTTTTATCCAAGGATTTTGGCAGTGCTATCAAGATACCTGGTGAAATTTCTCTGATTGCAGAAATTAAAAAGGCTTCTCCTTCTGCCGGAATTCTAAAGAAGGATTTCGATGTTGAACAAATGGCTAAAATTTATCAAAAAGCTGGAGCAGACGCGATTTCTATTCTCACGGAGAAAAGATTCTTTTTGGGTTCAGAAGATGACTTAAAGAAAGTTAAGGAAACAGCGTCTCTACCAATCTTAAGAAAAGATTTTCTCATAGATGAATTTCAGATTTATGAATCTAAAATTTTGGGTGCAGATTGTATTCTCCTGATAGCCGCCATTTTGGGTAAAAATAAATTACAAAAGTTCCTGCATCTAGCTCAAAAAATAGGACTACAGGCTTTGGTAGAAGTGCATCAATTAAAAGAATTAGGAAGTTCTTTGGATTCCGGAGCTGACATGATAGGAATAAATAATCGCAATTTGAAGAACCTCAAAGTCAGTTTGAAAACTACAGAATCACTGGTAAGGCTAATCCCCAAGAGAGTTACCAAAGTGGCTGAGAGTGGAATCGATTCATATAAAGAGGTAAAAGAGTTTAAAGATTTAGGAGTGGATGCAGTTTTGGTCGGTGAGGCGATAATAAAAAATCATGACCCGGCTCTAAAAATTAAAGAGTTATTAGGAACAATTTAAATGACTAAAATTAAAATTTGCGGCATTACTAACCTGGATGACGCTTTGGCAGCTTTAAAGCTGGGAGTAGACGCTTTGGGATTTGTTTTTGCTGAAAGCCCACGTAAAGTTACTCCTGATAAAGTAGGAAAAATTATCAGTGAAATAGCTGTACCAGTTCTTAAAGTAGGAGTATTTGTAAACGAAAATATTGAAAAAATTCAGCAAATTTTTGAGAGATACGATTTGGATTATGTGCAGTTGTCGGGCAATGAAAATAAAGACTATGTAGAAAGACTGGTTCTACCCAGCATAAAAGTCTTCAAAGTTAAAGACCAAAGTGTGTTGAAAGAAATTCCGCAATATGATTTAAACTTATTTATGCTGGAAACCTTTAATGATGGTCAATATGGAGGAACCGGGAACATTTTCAATTGGGATATTGCTAAAGAAGCTAAAATATTTGGAAGAGTGATTTTATCTGGCGGGCTTACTCCGGAGAACGTTTTTTCTGCTCTACAACAAGCAGAGCCCTATGGAGTGGATGTTTCCTCCGGAGTGGAAGAGTCACCCGGCAAAAAAGATAAAAAAAAGTTAGAACAGTTTGTCAAAGAGGTGAGAAGATGGGATTACCAAACCATTTAGGATATTTTGGACCATACGGCGGCAGATTTGTTCCGGAAACCGTGATGGGATGTTTGTTAGAATTAGAAAAGACCTATAAAAAAGCCAAGAAAGATAAAAGTTTCCAGCAAGAGTTGAAACAACTTCTGTTTGAATATTCCGGCCGTCCCACACCCTTATACTTTGCCGAAAGATTATCCCGAAAATGGAAAGGGCCCAAAATTTATCTAAAAAGAGAAGATTTGAATCATACCGGTGCCCACAAAATCAACAACTGCCTGGGGCAGGCGCTTCTGGCCAGAAGAATGGATAAAAAAAGAATTATTGCCGAAACCGGAGCCGGACAACACGGGGTCGCCACAGCAACTGTAGCATCATTGTTTGGCTTTGAATGTGTGATTTACATGGGGAAAGAAGATATGCAAAGACAGAGATTGAATGTTTTGAGAATGAAAATATTGGGTGCCGAAGTAGTTCTGGTCAACTCCGGCACTGCTACTTTAAAAGATTCTACCAGTGAAGCTATCCGGGACTGGGTGACCAATGTCAGAACTACGCATTATATAATCGGCTCCACGGTGGGACCGCATCCTTATCCTTTGATTGTTCGAGATTTTCAAGCGGTTATCGGGGAAGAAACTAAAAAACAGATTTTAGAAAATGAAAACAGACTGCCAGACTATATAGTTGCCTGTGTAGGCGGAGGAAGCAATGCTTTGGGAATTTTTCATTCTTTCTTAAAAGACAAAGTGAAATTAATCGGCGTGGAATCAGCTGGAAGAGGAATAAATTCTAATTTTCATGCGGCCAGTTTATGCAAAGGGAAACCGGGTGTTCTGCACGGAAGTTACAGTTATCTTTTGCAAAATTCAGATGGCCAGATAAAATCTACTTATTCGATGGCACCGGGACTGGATTATCCGGGGGTCGGTCCGGAGCATAGTTTTTTAAAAGATTACAAAAAAGTTCAGTATGTGGCGGTTTCAGATAGGGAAGCTCTGGAATCGTTTTTGGAGGTTTCACAGACAGAAGGAATAATTCCAGCTTTGGAACCATGTTTTGCCTTGGCGTATAGCAAGAAATTGTCCAAAAAATTAAATAAAAATCAGATTGTAATTATCAACCTATCAGGGAGAGGGGATAAAGATTTGGAACAAGTAGAGGAAAAAATTAAAATCTAAATGAGTTCAATTACAAAAACATTTCAAAGACTAGAAAAAGAAAATAGGAAAGCCTTGATTCCCTATTTCACAACTGGATTCCCAAACCACAAGACCTTTGCAGATTTGGTGGTTCAAGCCAATAATTCAGGGACGGTAGATTTAATAGAAATAGGAATCCCCTTTTCTGACCCTTTGGCTGATGGACCTTCTATTCAGTTTTCTTCCCAGAAGGCGTTAGAAAATAAAATTACGGTTGAGAAGAGTTTGAATTTACTCTCCGATATAGCCACCAAAATCAAGACCCCTTTAGTTATAATGGGCTATGTAAATCCTCTTTTACAGTATGGTCTGGAGAAATTTTTAAAAAATGCCGCCGAAATCGGAATTTCCGGCTTAATTGTTCCTGATTTGGTGATTGAGGAAGGGAAAGAGATTGAGTCAAAAAGCAAAAAATTCAACATGGATTTAGTGTATCTTTTGGCTCCCACAACCAACGGTCAAAGAAGAAAAGAGATTGTAAAAAGGTCAAAAGGTTTTGTTTATTTAGTTTCTATAGCAGGTGTCACAGGGAGTAGAAACAATCTTCCTTCCTATTTAAAAGATTATATCCAAAAAGTGAAATCTCTTACTTTAAAGCCAGTGTGTGTGGGGTTCGGCATTTCCAATCCAAAACAAGCCGCTCAGGTAGCGAGGTTTGCTGATGGAGTGATTGTAGGGAGTGCTATTGTGGAAATTATCAGAAAGGAAAAAAATTCAGAAGCTATTCTAACGAATGTTCGACATTTTCTGAAAAATTTGAGGAAAGGGCTAGATAACAATGGTTAGAGGGGTCAGAGGTGCTGTTCAGGTGAACAAGAATTCCAAAAAAGAGATTTTTGTGGCAACTCAAAAACTTCTGCAAAAAATGGTGAAAGAAAATAATATAGACCGGCAAAATATTGCCTCAATTTTCATGACTGCCACGGTGGATTTGAATGCGGATTTTCCGGCTTATGCAGTACGGGAGATGGGTTGGAATTCAGTGCCACTTTTATGTGCTCAAGAAATGGATGTCCCGGGAGCAATGAAAAGGGTGATTAGAGTTTTGGTGCATGTCAACAGTGATAAATCGCAACATGAAATCAAGCACCAATATTTAGGAGCTACTAAAAAACTGAGAAAAGATTTGTCGGGAGGAAAAAAATGATGATAGTAGTGATGCAGCTGAAAGCCACGGCTAAGCAGGTCGGGGGGGTGATTAAAAAAATCGAAGAACTGGGATTTAAGCCGCATATGTCTGAAGGAGAGGAAAAAACCATCATCGGCTTGGTCGGATCGGACAGGCATGTAGACCCACAGGTGTTTACAATTTTGCCAGGAGTGGAGCAGGTAATTCCCATCTTAAGGCCTTTCAAATTAGCTTCGCGGGAGTTCAAACCTAAAGATTCGGTAATCAATATCAATGGTTTGAAAATCGGCGGAGAGGAAGTGATTGTAATGGCCGGTCCTTGTGCGGTGGAGTCCAAAGAACAGGTTCTGGAAACCGCCATTGCAGTAAAAAAAGCCGGGGCCAAAATTTTGAGAGGTGGAGCATTCAAGCCCCGGACATCTCCTTATAGTTTTCAGGGCCTTGGTAAGCAGGGGCTAGAATTTTTAGCTTATGCCAAAGAGAAAACCGGACTTTATATAATAACTGAAGTTTTAGAGCCAAAAGATGTGCCTTTGGTTGCGCAGTACGCTGATATTTTACAAATCGGAGCCCGCAATATGCAGAATTTTGCCTTGTTAGAAGATGTCGGAAAAGTTTCCAAACCGGTTTTGTTAAAGCGGGGTATGTCATCTACTCTGGAGGAACTATTGTTATCCGCCGAATACATACTGTCCAATGGAAATTATAATGTCATTTTATGCGAACGGGGAATAAGAACATTTGAAAAATATACCCGCAATACTCTGGATATTTCAGCAGTGCCGGTCATAAAAAAATTAAGTCACCTGCCTGTAATCGTAGATCCCAGCCATTCCACCGGACAAAGAGATTTAGTCAGTCCTATTTCCAAAGCAGCCATTGCGGCGGGTGCGGATGGACTTATAATCGAAGTCCATCCACATCCGGATAAAGCTTTATGCGACGGCCCTCAAAGTTTAACCATACCGGAATTTGAAAAATTTATGAAAGAATTGAAAGCCATAACCGAAGCGGTGGGAAGAACTTTATGAGAAATTTTGCAGAAATGAAAGTGGCCATTGTCGGTTTAGGGCAAATGGGCGGCTCACTGGCCAAAGCTTTTACCAAAAGAAAAATATTCCCAGAAATTATCGGTGTGGACAAAAATCTAAGAATAATCGAAAAAGCCAAGAGGTTGAAGATTATTCAAAAAGGTACAAATGATTTGAGAAAAGCAATTTCTGTAGCAGATTTGATAGTCTTAGCTGTTCCGGTTCGGCAAATAATAAAAATGTTGCCGAAAATTGTTTCATTAATGAAAAAGGGTGCAATCCTATGCGATGTAGGTAGCACAAAAACTGAAGTTCTCAGATCAATAGAAAATTTAAAACACAATGTGGACTACATTGGGCTACATCCCATGTCTGGAACTGAAAAAGAGGGGATTAACGGAGCTGATGAGAATCTGTTTGTAAATAAAACCATTGTGGTTTTTCCTTCAAAAAATACTCAAAAGTCAAGTCTGAAGCTGATTCTGGGTCTAATAAGAAAAATGAAAGCTAAAGCATTGCCAATGGATGTGCAGATACATGATGAAATCATGGCTCAAGTTAGTCATCTGCCTTATCTTTTTTCAATCGTGTTGGTAAATTTGACGAATGATTCAAGGCATAAAGACACCTTTAGAGTTTTGGGTGGAAGTTTTAGAGATGCTACCAGAGTTTCCTTAAGTTCTCCGGAAGTGATGCTGGATATTTTGATTACTAATAGGAAAAATATAATCAGGCAGATAGATTCCCTAACCACTGACTTTTTGCGATATAAAAAATTGTTAGCAAATGGAAATGAGAAACAATTATTGGATAATGTGTTGAGAGCAAAGCAATTTAGAGATAGGCTAAAATTGGTATGAGGAAAATAATTAAACCAGTCAATAGCTTGCAAGGAGAAATTGAAGTACCGGGTGATAAATCTATTTCTCATCGGGCTCTGATTATAGGAGCGATGTCTTCCGGTAAAATGAATATTTTTAACTTAGGCACGGGGCAGGATTGTCTATCTACAATAGGGTGTTTAGAAAGTTTAGGGATTAAAATGCGAAAAGAAAAAAATGGAGTCGAGGTAAACGGAGAGGGAATATTTGGTTTTAAGAAACCTCTAAATTATCTGGATGCAGGAAATTCAGGAACCACCATGAGGGTGCTGAGCGGAGTTTTAGCCGGACAATCATTTAATTCTGTGGTAACCGGTGATGAGTCTTTAAGAAGCAGGCCCATGAAAAGAGTGATTGAGCCTTTGCAGAGAATGGGAGCAGAAATTCAGGCGCACAATAATAATCAATTCGCACCGATTGCCATTTCAGGGAAAAAACTCAAGGCAATTGAGTACGCCTTGCCTGTTCCCAGCGCACAAGTTAAAACTGCTTTAATCTTAGCCGGACTTCTGGCTAGTGGTAAAACAACTATACATGAAAATATTCCCACTCGTGACCATACTGAAAGAATGTTGAAATATCTCGGCATGAATATAGCTTGGCAAAATGGCAGTTTGGTTGTTTCCGGAGAATCGGAGATTAAATCCAAAGATATTTTCGTTCCGGGAGATATTTCTTCGGCAATTTATTTTATCGGTGCCGGTTTATTGGTTGAAAATTCACATATAAAAATCAAAAATGTAGGTTTAAATCCAGGCCGGATAGGTGTTTTACAAGTGCTGAAGAGAATGGGTGCAAAAATTGAAACTAAAAACGTAAGGGAAATAAATTGTGAGCCAGTCGGTGAGATTGAGGTAAAAACTTCAGATTTGAAAGCTACAGAGATTTTGCCAGAAGAAATTCCGAGTTTGATTGATGAAATTCCTCTTTTGGCGGTGCTGGCCTGCTTGGCTGAAGGTAAAACTACTGTAAAAGGGGCACAAGAGTTACGTGTCAAGGAAACTGATAGATTGAAAGCTATTGCAAGTGAGTTAAACAGATTGGTAGCTAACATAAAAGAATTTCCAGACGGTTTGGAAATTTCGGGTCCCGTTAAATTAAAAAGAGCTTCAGTTGAATCTTTTGGAGACCACAGAATGGCTATGGCCCTCACTGTTGCTGGCTTGGTAGCCCAAGGAGAAACAATTGTAGAAAATGCAGAAGCGGTTGATGTTTCTTTTCCTAATTTTTTTGAAATTTTAGATAGTTTGACTAAAAATTAAAATGGCAAGACAAGAAATTTATGGCATCATCGGAAACCCTGTTAAATACAGTTTTTCACCTATGATTCACAATTTTTTGTTTGAAAAATATAAAATAAATGCTAACTACCATCTGTTTGAGATTGAAGAACATCAGCTCCAGAAAGCGATCGAAGAAATCAGAATTTTGGGAATAAAAGGAGTAAATGTGACAGCCCCCTTTAAAGAAAAGATAATTCCCTATCTAGATGAAATCAGAAGTGAAGCTAAAATGATTGGAGCGGTCAACACAATTCTTAATGTGAAGGGACGATTGATTGGATATAATACGGATATTCATGGGATTAGGAAAACCATAAAGGATAAATTGAAATTTTCAGCTAAAGGTAGAAAAGTCGCCATTTTGGGGGCTGGTGGAGCGGCTAAAACTTGCGCTTATACATTACTGAGATATCATCCTCAAGAGCTCTTGATTTTTAATAGACATATAGAGAAAGCTAGACAATTCGGAAAAGAATTCTCAGGGCGGTCAAACGATACAAGCATCGCAGTTCACAATCTGAACGATTTACAGAAACTTTTTACAATAAAAAAGATTGACCTAATCATAAATGCTACCTCAGGCAATAATCCCTTAATCAAAAACACATTAACTGGTATTATAAAAAAGTCTCAGAATGAAATTAAAATATTTGACCTGAACTACCACTCAGTTCAGCAGAATAAAGTGTTGAACAACAAAGCCAATTTTATTGATGGAACATATATGCTGGTAGCACAGGCCTTAGAATCTTTTTACATCTGGACTAAAATAAAACCAGAATTTAATTCGGTTTTGAAGCTGGTATCTAATTATATCCGGAAAGAAAAATATGCTTAGATTTTTAACCAGCGGAGAATCACATGGCCGAGGCTTGGTGGGTATCATAGAAGGGTTACCCGCAGGACTTTTCATATCTGAATCTCAGATTAACTTCGACCTCCATCGCCGTCAGCAGGGTTACGGAAGAGGCGAAAGAATGCAAATTGAAAAAGATTCGGCCCAAATCTTAACGGGTTTGGTGGATGGCAAGACTATCGGTGCTCCACTGGTTTTATGGATAGAAAATAAAGACTGGGAAAACTGGAAAAATAAAAAAAAGAACAAGCAAACCATCCCTCGTCCGGGACATGCGGATTTATCCGGAGTTTTGAAATATGACCTGGATGATATCCAGTACGTGATTGAAAGAGCCAGCGCCAGAGAGACTGCTATGAGAGTAGCCATCGCTGGAGTTATAAAGCAGTTTCTAAGAGAATTTGGGATTCATACGGTCGGGCATGTAATAGAAATAGGTGGAATCAAAGTAAAGTCAAATAATCTTTCTCCAGAGCAAATCCGAGAAAAAAGTTTTGAATCCCCAGTTTTTTGTATTGATGAAACAATAAGCAGACAAATCTGCCGTAAAATTGACCAGGCCAAGGCCAAAGGAGATACTTTGGGAGGAGTATTTGAGATAATTGCTTCAAATATTCCTATCGGTTTAGGAAGTTACGCTTCCTGGGATAGACGCTTAGATGCTAATTTAGCCCGGGCAGTTATGAGTATTCCCAGCGTCAAAGCAGTTGAAATAGGAAGCGGTGTAGAAAATTCTACTGAATTCGGCTCCCGGGTACATGATGAAATTTTTTATAGCCATAGGAGGGGATTTTACCGCCAAACCAACAGGGCAGGCGGTTTGGAAGGTGGAATATCCAATGGTCAGAATATAATGGTTCGAGGGTATGCCAAGCCGATTTCGACTTTGAAAAACCCTCTATTTTCAGTCGATCTCGTTACCAAAAGAAAAACCAAAGCCCCCTATGTCCGCTCGGATGTTTGTTTTGTACCGGCCTTATCAGTTGTCGGTGAAGCAGTAGTGGCTTGGGAAATTGCTTCAGCTTTTAAGGAGAAATTTGGGGGAGATTCTATCGCTGAGACCAAAAGAAATGTTCATAGTTATTTAAAAAGTCTAAAATGAGCCAAAACCTGCCTAATATTGTTTTAACCGGTTTTATGGGAACCGGTAAAACCACAATTGGAAAAGAAATAGCCCAATTATTGAGTAGAACATTTTATGACTTTGATGAAATGATTGAGCAAAGAATGCAAATTTCCATAAAAGAGATTTTTGAAAAATATGGGGAGATTTTCTTTCGTGATATAGAAAATAAAATTGTCACAGAGTTCTTGAACAAAACTGATGCAGTCATAGCAACCGGGGGAGGGACATTGCTTTTTAATAATAATTATTCGGTCCTATCTGGAAACAGCATTATTTTCTGTCTGACAGCTCAAAAAGATATTTTAAGAAAAAGATTGGAAAATTCTTTTGGCAGGCCACTCTTAGCTGGTGGAACCTTGGGTGAAAGAATTGAGTGCTTGTTGAATGAGAGGGAAGCATTATATCAAAAATTACCCAATCTCATTGATACTTCGAATTTGTCTGTAACTGACACAGCTTCCAAAATAATTGAGATTTATAACCATAAAATTGCCAATGATAATAAGAAGTAAAGTAGTCAAAAACTTCAATTCTTACGAAATTTTGATTGAAAACGGAAGTCTGTCAAAAATAGGTTGGTTGATAAAAGAAAAAGTTTCATCCAATCAAGTCGTTGTCGTAACCAATCCTAAAGTTTACAAACTTTATTATGAAAAATTGAGGGAGTCACTCTCTGACGAGGGATTAAAAGTTACCCTCATAAAAATTCCAGATGGAGAGAGATATAAAAATTTGGATAGTTTAAAAAAGGCCTATGCCCATCTGGTTAAAGAAAGAGCTGACAGGGAATCGGTTCTTATCGGATTGGGCGGGGGAGTCATCGGTGACTTGGCGGGAACAGTTGCGGCTACTTATATGCGTGGAATTTCCTTAGTCCATATTCCCACCACTTTGCTGGCTCAAGCGGACGCCTCAATCGGCGGCAAGACCGCTTTAGACTTGCCGCAAGCCAAAAATTTAGTGGGTTGCTTTTATCCGGCTCAACTGGTGATAATTAACCCTTTGGTTTTGAAGACATTGTTGAAAAAAGATTTTCTGAATGGCCTGGTGGAAATAATTAAAATCGGCTTGGTTTCAAATCCGAAAATATTGAATTTTATTCAAAAACATTATGAACAGATTTTAGAAAAAAACATTTTTCATTTGCAAAAACTCATTTCTATGGCCGTAGTGGAAAAAGTGAGGATTACTAATTTGGATCCATATGATAGAGGAGTAAGAAAAATCTTGAATTTCGGCCATACTTTTGGACACGCACTGGAGACCTATAAGAACTATCAAAAAATTACCCATGGTGAAGCTGTTAGTTTGGGAATTCAAGTAGCGTTAAAGCTTTCAGAAGATTTGAAATTAACCAATGATAGTTTGAGCTCTGAGGTTAAGAACCTTTTCACAGAAATGGGTTTGCCTACTCACATTAAAAGTTTGAACTTAAGAAAAATCTGGGAGATTATGAATTTGGATAAGAAAGTTAAGGATGGTAAAGTAAACTTTATTTTGCTCAAAGCTCTTAGCAAACCCATATTGAAAGCAGTGAATGAAAAAAGTTTCTATAAGGCAGCTGAGATAATTCTGTAAATATGAGAAAAATATTAGTCATCCACGGGCCGAATCTGAATCTGTTAGGAACCAGAGAGCCGGAAATTTACGGAAAAATGACTTTGAAAGACATCAACGCTAATTTAAACAAATATGCCAAAAACAAGAAGATTTCTTTGAAAATTGTCCAGACCAACTGGGAAGGGGAAATTATTGACCTAATACAAAAAGCCAAGGGAAAGTTTGATGGAATTATAATTAACCCGGCGGCCTACACTCATTATAGTATCGCAATTTATGACACCATTCTGGCGGTTGGAATCCCTACAATAGAGGTACATCTGAGCAATATTTACAAAAGGGAAGAGTTTCGCAGAAAAACAGTGATTGCCCCGGCCTGTGTGGGGCAAATTTGCGGATTGGGCTGGAAAAGTTATATTTCAGGGATAGATGCCTTGCTGGAGTTTCTGGATAAATGATAAAAAAGAACATTAATTTTTCAGACTTCAAAAAGCAAATTGAAAAAGTAGCCATTGGCTCCCTCTATCTTTTTCTGGGAGAAGAAGATTTCTTCAAAAAAGAAGCTCTGGAGCTTTTGACTCAAAAATTAATTCCTCCGGGCCTGGAAAGCTTCAATTTAAATTACTTTGATACGGAAGGAACTGAAATCCCGGATTTGATTAATTTGGCATCCACTGTTCCGGCTGGCTCTGAGAGACGTTTGGTAATCGTCAAGAATGTAGAGAAGTTGAAGGCTGCCTCAAAAGAACAATTGAGCAACTTTTTGCCTAAAATTCCCAAGGCCACCTGTTTGGTTTTACTGGCAACCGAATTGAGCGAAAAGGATAAGCTTTACACCGCTATCTCAAATTCAGGGGGGATAGTTCAATTTGCAGATTTCAAAGGTGTTTCTCTGTCAAAATGGATAGCAGAACAGTTTGCCACCAAAAAGAAAAAAATAGATTCAGGGGCCCTCAAATTCTTGGAAGAAACCGGAGGAAATAATCTGAATCTGTTGTCCAGAGAAATTGAGAAAATTGTCACTTACGCGGGGGAAGGAGAAAATATAAGAAAAGAAGATATAGAAAAGGTAGCGGTTGCCTCTGAAAAATGGAAGGTCTATCAATTGACGGACCAAATTGTCCAGAAAGATACCCGGAAAGCTCTGGGAACCCTGGATGAAATTTTATTATATGGTGAAACACCCAGCACCGTCAATTACTGGATAAGCGAACATTTTGTGGGGCTTTTGAGAACCAAATCCTACCCTAAAAGAGACTGGGCCGGACTGGCAGAATATTTAAATCTGGGAAAAAGAGCTTTTATGGTCAGAAAATATTCCGAGCAGGTTAGAAATTTCAGCCAGGCACAATTAGAAAAAGCGCTAGAATATCTCTATCAGACAGAATTAGATTTAAGGTCCAATCTTTCCTCCCCCCAAATCAGCCTGGAAGTGTTGATTTACAATCTTACACACCTATAAAATTCAGATGGTCTGAAAAATTATTGACAGACCTTCCCTGGTGGTTTATTCTTATACGAGAAATTAATGTTGAGGACCCTAAGTTTTATAGCTTCGCTTTTATTCATAGGGATATTGTTTACCTCTTGCCAGAAGGCACCAAAAGGGGACAAGATGAAAGAAAGCTCAGATGACGAGATTTTTGCTCATCGAAGAGAGCAGATGGTGACAGCTCAGATTGAAAGCCGGGGAATCAAGAACCCTTTGGTTTTGCAAGCTATGAGAAAAGTTCCAAGACACATGTTTGTCACCGATGATCTAACAGATGTGGCATACACCGATGGGCCACTTCCCATCGGGCATGAACAAACTATCTCTCAACCCTATATAGTAGCCCTGATGACCGATCTTCTGAATTTAAAAGGGGGGGAG
>JBIOYE010000073.1:0-7301 GCA_044870015.1 Candidatus Zixiibacteriota bacterium | reverse complement strand
AGTATATTAAGGCGTAAATAGAATAGCTCATGGCAAACGCAAGTATAAAATACATCAACAACCTCCAGGTGGGAATTTCTGCCCGCCAGCACAAGCTGATAGCGGATGAGCCCCAAGAAAAGGGTGGGGATGATTTGGGCCCTACCCCCGAAGAATATCTTTTGGCGGCTCTGGGTTCTTGCACTGCCATAACATTATTAATGTATGCCAGAAGAAAAAATATGCCTTTGGAGTCAGTGGAGGTGGAGTTGTCTTTGAAAAAAGAGCACAATCGGAATGCAGCCGGGGCAGAGGATATGAAAAATTTGACAGAGAAAATTATTCGGGAGATTCATGTTAAAGGGAACTTGAGCGAACAGGAAAAGAACAGATTGCTGGAGATTGCCCAGAGGTGTCCGGTGCATAAAACTATAACTTCCAAACCACAGGTGGAAGATACAATTTTTTTGAATCAAAAATAAAAATGATAAAGCATAGACTGACAGTTCAGACCCCGCCCAATCCGGAAATGTTGCGAAAGCCGGAATGGTTAAAAGTCAGAGGTAATTTCGGGGATAATTACCGCCAGGTGAAAAGTTTAATCGGTGATTTAAACCTGCATTCGGTCTGTCAGGAAGCCTCCTGTCCCAATATAGCCGAATGTTTCTCTCACAAGACCGCCACGTTTCTACTTTTAGGATCAGTCTGCACCCGGGGTTGTACTTTCTGCGACATAGCCCGAGGAAAGCCGGAACATTTAGATATGGATGAGCCCAATCGAATCGTAGAGGCGGTGCGCCGAATGGGTTTGAAATACTTGGTTTTAACTTCCGTCACCCGGGATGATTTAAAAGACGGGGGAGCGATTATTTTCTCCAAATGTATCGAAGAAATCAGAAAACATTTACCGGAAGTGCAGGTAGAGGTACTGATTCCAGATTTGCGAGGCAATAAAGAAGCCCTCAAAACCGTGATTGATGCCAAGCCGGTGGTTTTGAATCATAACCTGGAAACCGCAGAACGGCTGTATCCTCAAGTTCGCCGCGGCTCGGTTTACAAAAGGTCATTGACCTTGTTAGCCCAGGCCAAGGAACTTGACCCGGAGATGATTACCAAATCCGGAATAATGCTGGGTTGCGGTGAGACCTGGGAAGAAATTTTACAGGTGATGGATGATTTGCGCAAAATAAAAGTGGATTTGATGACCATCGGACAATACCTTCGTCCTTCTCTATGGCACTTACCGGTGGCCAAATATTACCATCCGGATGAATTCAAACAATTAGCCGAAATAGGACGCTCCAAGGGGTTCAGAAATGTTTTTTCCGGTCCTCTGGTAAGAAGTTCCTACCATGCCGGGGAACAGCTAAGCTCACCGGTTTATTGAGGTCATAATTTCCTTTAAGCTTCCAATTCTAACTCAAACCAAGTAACTAGTTGCTTCAAATTCAGTTTATTTTCAGTCAGATACCTGACTATAGCTATTCACGGCTAAGCCCCATATTATATAGGTTTTCAGCCAGTTTATTTTTTGACCAATTTTTCAAAAATCAATTAACTTAATTGCCCGACTTTCCGATATTGCTGTAGAACAGAAAACCTATGTCGGAAAAATTCAAAATCTTAGTGGTGGATGACGAAAAATCGATCCTGGATCTAGTTTCCAGCATATTGGCCGAGGAACCTTTTTCCGTGGAAACCGCTTCCAATGCGGCCCAGGCCTGCAAGATTCTGGAATCCCAATCCCTCAATATGGTCATTACGGATCTGATGATAGGAAAGGAATCCGGGGTGGATGTCCTGAAGAAAGCCATCGAGCTGCAGCCCAGCATAGTCGCCATTTTGATGACCGGCCAGCCCTCCATTGAAAATGTGGTGACGGTGCTGAAGTTAGGTGCCTTCGATTACGTGGTCAAACCGTTTTCAGAAGAGATTTTAAAAGCCACTATTTACAGCGGCCTGCAAAAACAAAAATTATTCAGTGAAAATATCCACCTAAAAGAGCAGTTATCCTTATATAAAATCAGCACGGCCATGGGTTCCACCAGTGACATGAATCAGATTTTAGATATGGTTTTAACCACCGCTTTAAGAGAATTCGAAGCCGATACCGCCTCCATTCTGCTTCTGGATGAAAAAAGCGGAAAACTGATATTGAAAGCTTCCCGGGGGATACCGGATTACAACATAACCAAATCTTTGTGGGACCTGGAGGACAAACTCTCCAACATGGTCATCAACGAAGCCCAGCCCAAGATTTTCAACCAGAAAAATCTCAAGGGACCGGATAAAAAGATCAACTCTTTTATTTCCCACCCGCTTCTGGCCAAGGGGAAAGTCATAGGGGTGCTGAACCTAATCAGGTCGGAAAAATTGAATCCCTTTTCTTCCGGGCAGATGCAGACCATGGGAATTATCGCCAGCAAAGCCTCCAACATTCTGGAAAATTCCAAGTTGTACGAAGAGCTGGAAAACACTTATTTGAGCGTCATTACCACCTTAGCCAACGCCATCGAAGCCCGGGACTTTTACACCGCCGGTCATACCGAGAGAGTTTCCAGATGGGCGGTGACCTTAGCCAAAAAGCTAGACTGGCCGGATAACAAGATAAAGGAAGTCAGAATGGGTTCGATTTTGCACGACATAGGCAAAATCGGAATTCCGGACCACATTCTGAATAAGCCAGCGGCCTTGACCAAACAGGAATTTGAAATAATGAAGACCCACCCGGAAATCGGGGTCAGAATCCTGCAGGGCATCAGTTTTTTAACCCCGGCTTTACCCTATGTTTTATACCATCACGAAAGATATGACGGAAAGGGTTACCCCAAAGGTCTTACCGGAGAAAACGTTCCTCTGGAAGGTCGCTTGATGTCGATTGTGGATACTTTTGATGCCATCACCAGTGACCGGCCTTATCGGAAAAATTTGGGCTATGACAAAGCGGTTCAGGAAATAAAAGAAAACACTGGGAAGCAGTTTGATGCCGAGATAGCCAAGGTCTTCTTAGAGGCCTGGAAGGCCGGAGAAATAGAACAGAGTCCTTCGGCTTTTGAGAAAACCCAGAAAATTTTTGCCGGAATGGCAGATATCCCCCTAGGCAGCACTTCTTTAAAATAATGCGGATTTATTCAGATACCCAAGGTTTATCAGCTTCAGTCTGACTCATCCCAACGGAACCGGTATAAAGCATAAGATAAAAATAGCATAAGAAATCCAGCCCAAAATTTTATGGCCGGTGGCAATGGGTATCCGGTCGTTCAAAGTGGGAGGGTGGTCAGGTCGCATGATAAATGCCAGAGCCACCCAGACCAGCCAGCCGGTCCAAAAGTAAGCCAGGACAATCATCCCCAGGATAGCCAGATCTCCTATTATTTTTTGCTTTTTGCCAAAGAGAGCATAGGAAATATGCCCACCATCCAGTTGCCCGATAGGAATCAAGTTTAGCATCGTCACCAAAAGTCCGGCCCAACCGGCGAAAGCCACCGGGCTCAATAAGATATCATATCCGGCGGGAATATCACCTATCACTATTTTTGAGAGAAAGGAAAATAGCAGTGAATCCCCCAGTTTGAGAGCTCCGGTTTCAGGCAAGGCCTTTACTACCTGAGAGGTAGCCAGACCGAAAATAATAGCTAAAACTGAAACCACAAATCCAGCCACCGGACCGGCGGCTCCTACTTCTAATAATTCTTTTCTATTTTTAAAAGGGGATTTGGCCCGGATAAAGGCACCGAAGGTTCCGAATAAGGTAGGACCGGGAATAAAATAAGGGAGAGTGACTTTGACTTTGCGTCTTCTGGCGGCCCAGTAATGCCCGAATTCATGAAAAAGTAAAATGGACAAAAGCCAGAAGGAATAGGGGACACCTTTTAAGATTTTCTCCGGCTGAGAGAATAAATTTGTCTCACCGGCGCTCATAGCCCCGGTCAAAAGAGTACTAAATACGGTTAAAACAAAGAGAACGATATTGAGCCAGGGGATTTCCTTTTTAGCCACAACACCCGGCGGGGAGATTCTTAAAGTATAGAAGCCATCGGCCTCTTCAGCTTTGAAATTGTATCCTAGATTTGAGATACGCTCGCGGGCCATTTCGGTAAAGAGATTTCCCGCTAGCCTGGGCTTGCCGTAGAAGACTAGCTCCGGACCTTCGTTATACAAGACTTCGACCTCAAAAATATCGGATAATGCCTGGCGGCAGTCGGAGGCAATCTTCTGGAGTTCGGCTTTTTTCATAGTTGTCGAAAGTATTATACTCTATGCCATATAATTAGCAAGTAAAATTGAAAATCTTGGTAAATCAGAGACTGTCAAATTCTTACAAAAAAGTATAAAATTTTCTTGACAAAATGTGTAAGGGATTTTTAATTAGAGAAATCAACTTTAACTTCAGTCCTCAATAAATCAAGGATGAGGAAAATACGAATAAATGGATTTTTGGGATTAGCTTTCAATTTTCTGATTTTGCCCTCTTTCGCGGTTCCCTTGCCTCCCTCTTTTTTGGCAGCTTTGAATCATCAGGACCAAGTAGTCCCTCTATACTGGTTTAAACCGGAGCTGACCGAAAAAGAGATTTTTTATGATAATGATTCAATGGCTATTTCCGGGTATGTTTCTTGGGGGTGGGATGAAAATTCCTTCGCAGTGAAGTTTACGGTTTTAGATACGCCATTTGTACTTTTAGGGTCCAAAGTTTACATAGATAACTATGATAAGTTTCTGGACTCGACCGGAGACCAACACTCACCCTTCGGAATAACGGTTCATTTAGACTCCCTTGGAGTTCCGGGAAGATTAATTTCTGGTCCGATTTTAACTTCTGCGGACTCGTCCAGATGGGGTGAGAATGGTCAGTGGGTGGAAGTGAGCCATAATAATTTGATTACTAAAACTACTGATTTTTGGGTTGTTTTTCACTGGTTAGAAGAGACCCCGACGGCACCTTTGGTAGGACAAAGCCTTGATGCCGACTTTAGATCATACTGGGGGAAAAGTGAGGAGGGCGTCTTCAGATGGCACCCTTGGAATTTAGATTTTATGATTAGGACTGAAGTTTTGACTAATGCCGGGGAGGACACGAATACGTCAAACCCTCCGATTGATAGTTTTAAAATTTACCGTTCAGACAATCAAAGTTCTATGCTCCAGACCCAGAATTTACTGAAGACGCTCCCTGGGAATATTTTTCAATATACTGATTCGGAGGTAGAGAACGGGATAAATTATTTTTATACAGTCACAGCAAAATATGGGGCAGAGGAAAGTCCGCCCTGCAGCTCTATTTCAATGCTTCCATTGGGAGGGGGAGAGATATTTTTGAGTGTAGATTTTTTGGAAGCGGTCTTAAATTCCAGCAGCGAAACGACTTTAAGTATCACTTTAAGTAATACTGGACAACTGCCTTTATATTATAATATTAGTATTGGTTTAAAAGATTCGGCAGGTAATATAATTTCAGATGCCTTCGGATACGGGTGGAAAGATAATATCACCAATTCCAAACTGAATTTCAACTGGATAGAGATAGGGGATAGTGGTGTTGTAATTGCCCAGGATACCGGGAATGATTTAAACTTAGGCCCTTATGCTCTAGGATTCTCATTTCCTTTTTACGGAAATAGTTTTGATTCAATCAGAATCTCAACTGATGGTTGGTTGAGCTTCACCAGTGGCAAAACAGATTTTAATAACAGATCTTTACCGAATGACAGCGGAGTCTTCAATCTCTTAGCTCCATTCTGGGATGATTTAATTTTAAAGGCCGGTAGCAAAATAATTTATTTCAGTAACCCTGATTCCGCCATAATAACTTATTCTGAAATCTGGCGATATCCGTCTGGAGGGCCCTATACTTTCCAGACCATTTTAACTAAAGCGGGGCAGATTGTTCTTCAATATAAATCCATTCCTGACACACTATATTCCGCATCCCTTGGAATTCAAAATAAGGACGGTTCCATAGGACTCGAAATTGGCTATAATCAGGATATACTTCAGGATTCTTTGGCAGTGCAAATCAATCCCGGATGGATGGAAATTTTTCCCAGAGAAGGAGTCGTCCATGGTGGCGCAAATGAAATCCTGAATTTGAAATTAAGACGGAATTTCTTAAGCAAAGGGATGTACCAGGGAGATCTGGTTTTTAAAAACTGGGATGAGAATCAGGTATCCCCTAATTCTACCATACCTGTCACTCTGCTTATAGACAGCGTCACAGCAGTCAGGGAAAGGCCTGCGTCGGCTACTCTGACATTTAACCTGTCTCAAAATTACCCCAATCCCTTTAATCAAAACACCATAATTCAATATTCCCTGCCCAAATCCTCCGAAGTTGAATTAGTTGTATTTAATCTCTTGGGACAAAAGGTTCGCACCCTTGTTAACCAAACTCAAAAAGCTGGGTATAAGATAGTTTTCTGGGATGGAAAGAATGATAAGGGGGAAGTGGTAGCCAGCGGAGTTTATTTTTATAAGTTAGAGTACGGAGATTATAGGCAAACCAAAAAGATGCTGCTTTTAAAATAAGTTACTCTCCTTGAAGCCCTGCCTTTCTGACAGGTGAACCGCTATAACCCACTGACAAATTAATAATTGACAGTTTCAGGTAAATTGCGTATATTATCACAGAGACTTGAGAATTCGTGACGCAAAAATATGACTTTCAGAAGAGCTTTCATTTT
Organism: Candidatus Zixiibacteriota bacterium; assembly: GCA_044870015.1. GTDB lineage: Bacteria > Zixibacteria > MSB-5A5 > DSPP01 > RBG-1 > RBG-1. The sequence goes on along the minus strand of JBIOYE010000073.1, from coordinate 642 downwards.
AATCGGGCTGTCTCTAATCTACAGCCTTAATCTAGTAATAGCAGTGGCCGCTGACCGAGACCCTGCTACCAAGCAAATCTGGGCTCGTCTGTATTTTGCCGACAAATCTCAGATGGCGGAGGTTTTCAAACTGGATCTGGACATCACCGAAGGGGAGTATGGGCAGTATGTGGAATTTATAGGCACACAAGAGGATATAGACAGAGTAACTAAACTGGGTTACCGGGTCGAGATTCGAATCCCGGATATGAAGAAATTTTATCAGGATAGATTTGGAAACGTAGCTGCCATGGGTGGTTATCATACCTTTGATGAAACGGTAGCCGCATTGGATTCACTGCACGCCCTTTACCCTTCCATCACCACCGACAAAATTAACATCGGAAACAGTCTGGAGGGAAGAGCTATCTGGGCTATGAAAATCTCGGACAATCCGGAGACAGATGAAGATGAGCCGGAAGTTTTATACGATGGCCTGCATCATGCCCGGGAGCCAATTGGTATGGAGGTGCTTTTGTATTTTATGAAATATCTTTGCCAGAACTACGGTTCAGATTCAGAAGCGACCTACTTAGTCAACAATCGGGAATTGTGGTTTATCCCCATAGTAAACCCGGACGGCTACGAATACAACCGGGAAGA
>JBIOYE010000072.1:0-3341 GCA_044870015.1 Candidatus Zixiibacteriota bacterium | reverse complement strand
TTTTCCGAACACTTCTTTGATGGCTCTGCCGACTAAATTTACGGCTATGATGTTGTGCCCTTCTTGTTCTCCTTCATAGACCAATTCAATTTTACCGGTTACCGAAGGAATCACAGCTATTAAGTCGCAGATTCTGGGATATAACTCTTTTTCTCCGGTGATAAGTCCTCTCTTTTCGATATTGGAGATTAAATTTTCCAGTGAGCTGATAGGCAGACGGGCCGAGACTCCGGAGGACTGGTCTACGAATTCAGATTTCCGGGCCACAAAAGCTACCTCTTCAATGATTTCTTTGAAGAAGTGCGGAACATGAATTTTTATTCCCCGGTCTAACCAGGCCTCCTGTTCCGTGATTTTGATAGCGTCATCTAATGATTGAGGGTAATGGGTGATAATTTGAGAATCAATCCGGTCTTTTAAAGGGGTAATAATATTACCACGATTGGTATAATCCTCCGGATTGGCTGAATAAACTATCAGAATATCCAGGGGAATACGAATGGGGAACCCTCTAATCTGAAAATCTTTTTCTTCCATGATATTTAAAAGCCCTACCTGAATTCTAGGTTGTAAATCAGGCAGTTCGTTGATAGCAAAAATTCCCCGGTTGACTCTGGGAATTATTCCGTAATGAATAACCTGCTCATCGGAAAAATCAAGTTTCTCCCGGGCGGCCTTGATGGGGTCGATATCTCCGATTAAGTCGGCGATGGTTATATCCGGGGTGGCCAATTTCTCTTGAAATCTTTGCTCCCGGTTTATCCATTCAATTCCCAAATCATCTTTTTCTTGAGCTAATCTTTTTTTACAAGGGACACAGACCGGGTTATAGGGATTATCGTTGATGGGACAGCCCTTGATTATGGGGATATGTTCGTCCAGAAAATCGGGCAAAGCCCGCAGAATTCTGGTTTTGGCTTGACCTCTCAGACCCAGCAGAATAAAATCATGTTTGGATAAGAGAGCATTGACCAGTTGAGGGATGACGGTTTTGTCATATCCCACCACACCTGGAAACAAACTCTCCTTTTTTCTTATCTTTTCAATCAGATTTTTTCGCAACTCATCTTTGACCGGTAAAACTTTGTAACCTGATTTTTTCAACTCTCCTAAGGTCTTGGCTCTGTTCATTTTTCTCCTTTTATATGGTGAGCTTGCCGAACCATTATGGTGAGTTCACCAACCCATTTATACTGAATTTATTGACTTCTCTATTCAAGTTATTCCTATAATCTATCTAAAACCAGTCAAAAGACAATTTTATGGTGAGCTTGGACCTCGGCTGAGTTTCGGTCGAAGTCTCGAACCATATCCAAATTAAATACGTTTAATTTCTCACCAATGGCATTTCTTACAATTTTCTCGGTCAATTTTCAACATTCTATTAGGGGCTTTGGGGGTCTCTTTATCCCCCTGCAAATGGCAGGTTAAGCAGTCATCCCTCGACATTGGATTTCTGTGAACCACAGTGTCCGTGATTCTGGGAGCAAAGGTTCTGGCACAGCTGATGGCCAAAATTATTGTTACCAATACCAAAAGGATTTTTGTCACAGCTATTTACCACCTTAGCAAAGCGGTTTCCACCACTAAGCCCGGACCCAAAGCCAGCATTATGGCTAAATCTCTGGCCTGGGGATTAGCTTTTTCTAAAACTTCTTTTAGAACAAACAAAACCGTAGGAGAAGACATGTTGCCGTAATTTCTCAAAATATACTTGGTATATTTAATTTCTTCTTCAGATAAATTCAGCTGACCTTTCAGCTTGTCAATGACTTTTCTGCCTCCGGAATGTAAAACCCAATATTTAATATCCTCTTTTTTCAAATTATTTTTGCATAAAAGTGAACCAATCACTTTTTGGGCAAAAGGTCCGGCCAAATCCGGAATATCTTTGTGCAAAATAATTCTCAAGTGCCCTTCTACCTGCTCAAAACCAACCTTGTCCAGATGTTCCGGGGCAATCAAAGATTCGAAAGCCAGAATTTCGGGACCTTTATAGCCGGAATTGCCGGAGAATAAAACCGCTGCCGCCCCATCCGCGCAAATGGCGTTTCCTACAATCGTTTCCAAAGAATTGTCAATGAAATAAGCGGCGGAGCAAATTTCTACCGCCACTAATAGAATCTTTTGCTCAGGGTAAGCTTTAGCATGGTCAAAAGCCCTTTGCAATCCCGGCAAGGCCCCTCCGCATCCCATCCCCAAGATGTTGGCTTGCTGAATATTATTTCTTAAGTTCAATTTTTTTACCAGATGAGAGGATAGTCCCGGGCAGAGATAACCGGTGCAGGAAACTACGACTAGGCAATCGATTTCTTCTTTTTCACAACTGATTTTTTCCAAACAGTTGTCAATGGCTTTTTCAGAAATTTCCAAACTTCCCTCCAGATACCGTTGATTTTTTTCATCTACATTTTCTGTGAGTTTGAAATTTTTCTTGTTCAAATAAAAATGGCGAAAATCGATATCGCTGTTCAGAAAGATGGATTTTATCTTGGGGCTTTTATAGCCACAAAGCTTGTAAACCTCTTCCTGGGAAAATTTCTCTTTCGGGTTGGCTGTTCCTATGGAAATTATTTTAGGATTCATTTTTTCTCCAGGCCATAACATAAGTAATGTCGTTTCCTATATTATCAACAATCCAGCTCCAGTTTTTGTTTCCGAACTTTTCCAGCAAACTCTCAAAATCTCTGTTAGTGTAGCTTCTTAAGAAGCTGACCCAGCCGTCGTGCAGATGGAAAAACGGCACGATGGGAACTAAACAGCTGAAAAGGAAATTTCTGAATCTTCTGGGTTTTATTTTAAATGGAGCAATTACAGCACCCAAGAAAATTCCCGGAATTTTTAAGGCCTGCTTCCAACTTTTATTCAAAGGTTCCAAAATAAGGAAACCTCGGGAATGCTGGAGCAGATTCACCATGGCCTTGACTGCCTGGGCTCGGGATAATTCATGGAAGGTGGTCAGAATAGTGACTCCCTTGTTTCGGTAAACTGAAACCGAGTCGGATAAGTCGACTTTTTCAGCCACATAATCAATATTTTCAGGAAATTTGCTTTTTAGTTTCTGGAAAATGTCTTTTTGAGGGTATAAATCAGTCAGCGTAAAGTGCACTTCTGAAAAATGACCGTTCTTGCTTTCAAAAAGATAGCTTATCAAATTTCCCGAGCCGGATCCCAAATCCACAAACTCTCTGGTTTTAATATGCTTTTGCCACTCGGTAAAAAGCTCCAAAAACTTCTTATCATATTGAATAAATGATAGAATAGGAGAAATCCCCTGCAGTTGAATTTCTTTTAAAAAATTGGGAATCCAATCCTGTTGGTGAAGCTCAAGCCACAGCGGT
>JBIOYE010000071.1:0-10772 GCA_044870015.1 Candidatus Zixiibacteriota bacterium | reverse complement strand
AAGGTCTCGCCCAAAAGCTCATCCCCTTCATTTTCCAAACGGTTGACTTCTATACAGTAATCCAAAAGCCGCCGGGAGTTTTTTAAGTCTTTCAAACTTTTGATGGCTTTTCCCAATTCTTCCACAGCCTTGAGCAGATACCCGGTCTGCTTGAATAAAGCCGGGGTCGGTTTTCGGATATGATACAGCCTCATCAAAGCCCCAGTTTCATCGATTAAATCCACCACATCATCGATGCCGGAAGCCAGGGAATGAATATCCTCCCGGTCGATGGGAGTCACGAAAGTCCGGTTGAGTTTATCCATGATTTCATGCGTTAGAATATCCCCCTCGTGCTCTAGGTCTTTTAATTTTTTAACACTTTGTCCCAGGTCTGAGTAATTTTCCAGCAAGGTTTGAAATAGAGCGGCCGTGGCAGACAAGTTATCCGAGGCTTTCTGCAACATCTCGAAAAACTTCTCTTCTTTGGGAATTAATCTAAACATTCTATTGGACTATTTTTTGAATGCCTTTACAAGATATGGAAAAAGTGTTTTGTTTTTTGAATTGGTTAAATATAGATTTATCCTAAAAATTGTCAAGCCAATTACTAAAAATGCTTTTTCATCAGCTCCCGGAAAATCTTGAAAGCCCACCATTTCCTCACTTTGATGATAGCCAGAAAGATTTCCAACACAATCCAGCCGCCGTAAACAAAAATAAGCTCTTCTCTCCAATGCGGAATCACAAATTGAATGAACCACAGGAAAAATAAGCCGGCGGCTTCATACCAGCGGTATTCCATATTCACCAGAAGCAAAAATCCCAACAGGGCCTGCATAGCGGTGAGTAAAATTTCGGCCCGGTGCAAATGGTCAAAGTGAATCACCGTGGGAGCCCCTTTGCTGATGGAGTAAACAATCGGAATCAGTGCCACCAAAAGGGTGAGTTCGCTGATGACCGAGGAAACCGTATTCATGGTGGCCATGGGAGCTTTTTTTACGGTGCGGGCCCAATAGGAAGCCGAGACGAACTCCGGAAACTCGGATAGAAACGGCGCCACCCATTGCACAAAAAAGTATTCCGATAATCCCAGATAGACCGCCAGAGCCAACATACTTTCCACGAAAGGATGGGCCACCAAATACAAAGTCACTCCCCCGGTTAGAAAAAAACCTAAAATCAAAAGATTTCTGACTAGTTTTTTTTGCTTTAACACAAAGCGGGGAATCGGCTCCATCTCTTCCAAACTTTCCACTTCCTGGGGGGGCAATTTATTTAAGATATAGAGATAGACCAGATAGATGAAAATTAAGATGGCTGAGTCTCCGATATGTAAGCTTCCCTTAATCACTATGAAAATAGCATATAAGCTAGGGATTAAAAATCCCATTACCGGAATGGAATTTTGGGGTTCTAGTTTGAGTCTGGTCAGATATTTTTGCTTGTGATGTTTTCTTCTTAAGTTAAAGATAAAGGCCGTCAGATAAACTGTGGGTAAACCGAATCCGATTAAAAGCCGGGTGGCTCCGGTGAAATTGGCGGTCATAAGAGTGATATTCTGGTCCCAGGCAATGATTCCTTCCACCACAAATTCAGGGGAGGTCTGCAGCCAGGAGATGATAGCCAAAATCAGACCCTGGGAGACCAGAAACTGGGCTGATTCCGCTCCCCAGGCAATCATAATGGCTGAAAACATAATGGAAGGAAAAGTCCAGATAGCCGAAAGAGCTTTGGATTTGATGGCTACTAGAAAAATCAGTTTCAGGCGGTACATTTAATTCTCTTTGGGAACCAATTTTTGGGGTGAGGCAATTCCTCCGGAAACGAAATATTTTATCCCCTCCTCGATAGTTAACTCTAAAGGGATAACCTGGTCCTTAGGGAAAAGAGCCACAAAGCCGGTAAAGGGGGTGGGTGTGGAAGGGATAAAAACCACTATCAGCTCTTTGTTTTGTTCTACTAACTGATTTTCAATTCTATTAGCTACAAAGCCCAAATTATAAATTCCTTCCCGGGGGTATTGAACTAAGACCACTTGCTGAAAAGCTTTTTTGTCGGGTAAGGCAATCCCCTCGATTAGCTGCTTGGAAGCAGAATATATGGTGCGGACTAAGGGGGTTTTGATGAAAAAAAGCTCCCAGATGTTAAATAAGCGGGAACGTCCCAAAGAGGTAGTCAGAATTCCGGCTATGAAGATTATCACAATGGTGGCCAAGATACCCAAACCGGGAATCTCTCTCCCAATGATCTGAGCAATTACCGCAGAAAGCAGATTATCCACGGAGCGGAACAGAAACCTTAAGACAATAAAGGTTAAGATGATGGGGACAATGACTAACAGCCCGGACAGAAACTGTCTGCGGATAGTTTTGAAAAACTTCTTTTTAAAGCTTCCCATTTAATGGTGAACTTATTGAACCATTTTCTTAAAATATTGAAATTCAAATTAAATTTTTTAGCCGAAATGTCAATAAAAAAAGGGAAATCCTTTTTTGAATATGGCGGGTAAACTAAAAGGGGAAAACTTTGACAGCCTGCAGAGCCCAGTCTTTAAGAACTTGAGGATAGACACCCAGAAAAAGAGAACCCAGAAAACAGATGAATAAAACTATTTTCAGATTAAAAGGGACTTCGACCCGGGAATTGGCTGAAGCAGAGGTGGTAAATATCTTCCTAATCCAGCTCCAAAAATAAATTATAACTAGAACCGAGGCTATTACTGCTACGGTTGTCAAAGTAAACCGCCTGAAAGACCAACCGGATTCCAACAAATAGACCCTCCCCCAGAAGCCGGCCGTAAAGGGCAGACCGGCTAAGGAGAAAAATAATACCGTCAAAGTGACGGCCCAGATTTTGGATTGTCTAAAGATTCCCGCCAGCCCGAGTCCCTCCCATTTATTTTTTTCAGCCAAAATGAGCCAGGCATACATCCCCCAGTTGGAAAAAAAATAAGCCCAGATGAAGAAAATTGACGCCTGCAGACTCTGCTCGGTAGCTATAACTATCCCTATTAAGATTAACCCTACTTGAAAAATAGCCAGGGAGTTAAAGGTTTTTTTGAACCCGGTTTCTTTGAAAATTCTAAGGGCTCCGTAGATAAGAGAAATCCCGGCCAAAAAGCTCAAGGTTTTTATCCACTGGGGTTGATAAATTAAAAAAGCTCGGATAAAGAAGCGCAAGAGAAAAGCCCCAAAAGCTAGCTTGACGGAGATATTGAAAAAGGCGGTCAGGGGAGTGGGAATTTCCTGGTACAATTTTACCCAGCCGATATGAAAGGGGAAAACCGATAACTGAATCGACAGACTGACCAAAATCAAAACTAAAGCCAGAACTAAAATCACCCCCGGAGGTCCTCCCTGGAAAAACCCCAGAACCAGACTGACTTTGATTTCGGCTAAACTGCTGGCTCCGGTCATCCCAAAAATTAAAGCCGCTCCCAGAATAAAAATTAACATGGATACCAGTTGTAAAATCAGAAACTGGAAAGAAAGTCCGCTAGAATTCTGTGAAACCAGAGAATACAGACAGACTGCCAGAAGAGACCAGCAGGCAAGAAAGGTCAAAAGTTCACCGGCCGAGGCCATCACCATGCAGGCCCCGGTGGCTATGAGTATAAGTGAGGGGCTGGAATTTCTATCTGCAAATTTAGAAGATAAGAGAGTAAATATCCCGGAAGCCACAAAAATTATTTTGAAAATCTGGCTGAATTTATCTGAAATAAAAGCTTGATTGAATAGCGTGCCGGGAGGCGAAAAATAAAGCAGGCCTCCTGAGATAACCAATCCCAAAATGGAGAAGTTGACGATAGAAGCTTTATTTTTGTTAATCAGATTTAAAAGCGTCACCAAAAATGACCAGGCTAATAAGAAAATCTCCGGTGTTAAAATTGAAAGTTTCAAAAATCTCCTCTAATGTGATAGTTTGGCTAAAAGTATCAGAAGCAAAGTAAAAAAAATGACGAACAGGTGGTACTGCAACTTGCCCCCCTCCAGCTCGCTTAAAAGCTTTAGATTTATCTTCAGAATCTTTTTGAAATCATTCCATTTGACCTGCTTTAAGCTTTCCTCTCCCTCCTGGGATAAACTTTTTTCTTCTTTGGCGGATTTGACCTCCCGGGAGAAGATTCCCAAACTGAAAAGCGATAAAAAAACCAGCCAGATTATTCCCAGGGTCAGGAAACCCAAATCAGAATATGGCACCACCACTCTGGAAAAGCTCACCCACAGCAAGGAGAGCCCGTTGAGCAGAAAAACTAGAGCACCCAGGATCGAATATTTATTTTTCTGGGTAAAAAGCCCGAATATCCCTATCAAAAATAAAATGAAACTCAGGGCAATAAAATTATTTAAGTTAAGCATTCTTTTTTCTTATTAAATGAGCCAGGATTATAAAAAAAGCCAGCCCGATTAAAATTATGGCCAAAATAAACTGGTCTTGAAGCAACCGCCACAAAGAAGGAGGCATCTCTTCCGGAGGGCCGAACCCCCTCCATTTGGAGCGGCTCAAAATATACATGCTCGCTAAAAACAGCCCTAATGATATTAAAAACCCCGGAGCCACCAGATGATTGGAAGTTCTGACGCCGCCATCCGGCGGCATCTTTTTGTTTTTCTGATAAAGCAAGACCGGGATGGCCAAGCCGAAAATTAAAACCTGGAATATCGCCAGAAGCGGCAGTTTAAAAAATAGAATTACCAGAGCCACCAGAAGCGAGTTGAGGGATAAAAGGATTGATTTGACTTTGAAGTTTTTGGCATAAATATAAAATAGACCGGAAAGCAAGAGTATGAAAGAAAATAAATAAAACAAAATCAGGGAAATATTCGGTTGCATGTGGTATATTATCGGTAATTAAATCTAACAATCAACTTAGGGTAATCTGTGCTGCAATATATCCAGTGAAGTTATTCCCGGCAATGGAGTAAACCAAACGCCTTAATTTGAACAGAAAGGAAAGTTTTTGGCTGTACGGACAAAAGAAAGTCTTAATCAAGCTCTACTGAGCCGGCAAAGTGCCCGGACGAGGGGCACGCAGTTGCTGCAACAAGTTATAAGAAAATTGGTCTGTGGGATTATCTTTTAACCAGCTTTCCACCAGGTTGATGGCCTCTTGAGTCCGGTTTTTGGTAACATAGATACTTAATAAAGAGCGGTAGGTAATCATGTTGGAAGGGCTCATCTTATAAGACCTCACCAAATGGGGAATGGCTTCCTCGGGTTTGTCCTGCATCTGGAGGAACAGCCCCAAATATTGAGAATAGGTGTGATTATCCGGATTGGATTTTATGACTTTCTTGAGGTGGTTTTCCGCTTCCAAAAGCAGCTTGTCTTTTTCTGCGGTTTTATTCTGTCCGGTATAGATTTGGGCCAAAGCCAGATAGGTTCTCCAATAATCCGGATAGATGGCTTTGGAATTATTTAATAACTCAAAAGCCCGGGTGGTATCTTTATTATTTAATACATAATAGGTAGCCAGCTCGATAAATTTTTCCGGATAATTCACCAAAAGTCCGGTGGTATTGTCGTCTTTGGTAACCCGCAGGTCATTCAGGCCCCGATATTTATAAACCTGAGTCAATTTGTGATAAAATTTTTCACTGTCTATCATTCGGTCACCCTGCTCTGGCACCAGTCTAAAGGCAAACCCTTCCAGTTTTAGATTCCTATCCAGATTCAGGCGGTTGTCCTGGGAAACGGTGGTGGAAAAATAGACCGGGTATTTCCATTCGTTGTTCAGAATTATATTTTCAATCATCATATCCTGCACCCGGATGATTCTTCCGCTTTTTTCATCCCGGAAGGGAAAGAGGTAATGAGAAAAGTTGCGCACCTGATCAAAATAAGCCTCTCGGGGTCTTTCACCGGAAATTCCCTGTTGCAAAGTGATGCTCTCCCATTTAATCTGTTTGTCAGTTAAGCCGATGGGGACATTCATTCTATTTTTCAGCTGCAGAATATACCAGTCGGTATTGAGCAGACTCAAATTGACGATTCTGACGTCGGTACGAATCTTTTCCACATTCTGCAAAAACCACAGAGGAAAGGTGTCGTTATCCCCGTTGGTGAACATGATGGCATCCGGGTCACAGGAATTCAAAAGATTGTAGGCATAATCCCAGGGAATCCAGTTCCCCCAGCGGGAGTTTTTGTGATAGTTGCGGGTCAAAGCCAATACCGGCAATAAAAATAAAATCAGAGCCGTGGCAAAAAGTGCCGTTTTATACAGCAGAATTTTTTCCTTCAGAGTTTCTAATTTTGTTTTCAATTGGTGCATCAGGGCCGAGGTCCCCAAACCAATAAAGATGGCGAAAAAGACAAAGGCCGGTAAATAGAAATAATCACGGTCACGTACTTCCAGCTGGTCTCCCCGGGTGCCGTCAGAAAAATTGATATAAAAGAGCAACCCCGCACTGGCTATTAGAAATAGTAAAAGGAGGATGACCCCTTCTTTTCTCCTTCTTCTTATTTGATAAATTATGCCATACAGTCCCAACAGAATCGGGATAAACCAAACCTGGGCGCTGGAATACTGCTCTCTGAAAAATCCCCAGAATCCCATCCTTTCATGAGTCCCGAACTGATTGGCCCAGCTGGCTCTTCTGGTAAGGGCCCGGGTAACCATGGAGGTCTGCCCGTACTGCTTCCGTTCCAGAAAATATCTGAAGCGGGCTATATCTTCCGGGTCATTTTCATCAATGGCCGGGTTTTGGGTGGAGCGGATGGGGACGTAAAGTTGCACCGAATACCCTATAAAACCGGCTAAAACGATGGCAAAAGCCACCACCCAGCGCCGGTGGTATTTACTGACTATCATTCCGATTAAACTTATAACCAGCCAGGAAAACAAACCCACCAAGAAAGGAACTACATCCAGCATTACCAGAGCCAAAACAATTGCGGATATCCAGAATCTAAAATCTTTCAATTTTTCTCTGTCATCCCACACAAAAAGTAAAAACAGGGCCGGCACCACGATGAAGACCGTCATATGGATCCCGATGGAAAGCAAAGCCAGATAGGCAATCAGAATCAGGAGCTTTTCCCCTTGGGCAGCCCCTTTTTTCTCCATCCAGATTAAGCTCAAGTACACCAAAAGCAGCATCACAAACATTCCCAGGCCGTACACTTCGGTCTCCACCGCGTTAGCCCAGAAAGTGCCGGAGAATCCCAGAAATAAACCCCCGGATATGGCACCTAGGCATCGCGCGAAATTGGATATATTCCAGCGGGAGACCAGCTTTAGAATTATCAGATAAGCGACTACTACTGAACTGGCGCTGCCCAAAGCCGAGAGTAGATTGGTTCTTAAGGCAATTTGGTCGAAAAAGGGAAGTAGTGTGAAAAGTCTGCCAATTAGGATAAAAAGAGGCGCTCCCGGAGGATGCGGTATTCCCAAAGTATAGGAACAGGCCACAAATTCACCGCAATCCCAGAAAGAGACCGTGGGGGCGATGGTCAGCCAGTACACTATAAACGAAGCCAAAAAGACAAATACGCCTCCTAAGAGGGTCGTCTTGTCTCGTGTCTTAAGCCAGTTTAGCATAAATTTTATATACGTAAATTCTGATTAAGCTTTTAATATATGAACATTCTCCCCTCTGTCAAATTAAAAAAAGCCCAAATCTGCCGATATAATCTCAAGCTAATTAAAGAAAGGAGTTTTTATGTTCGTGTGGTGCACGGTTCTGTTTATGCTGGGGATTTTGGCATTCTTGGATTCTACCTTTACCTTCGGGGAGATTTTCAGAAAAGTAAACTCGGTTTTGTTTATGCTGGTCTCTTTGGGGCTTTTGATCAGAACCAGCATGAAAATGAGATTAAGGGAGATGGAGACTTTGCGGGAAAGAATCGCCCAGCTGGAGATGGAAGTAAGGGTTCTGTCGGAAGGGAAAAAGAAAACTCCGGAATCTTCTCCCCGGGTCTACGAAAGATAAAAAATAGTTTTCCGGCAACTGACTTTTCTTCCAGCCCCAGGAGCGGAAGAAAGCCAGATTTTCCCCTTGAGTAATACCCCTTTAACCCACCTTCATTCTACGGTCAGTTTTACCTAAACAGCCTTGCCATTTTTAATCTTAAAATAGATTGCTTTTCCTCTTTTTAACTCGAAAAATCTACCGATAAATGAATGTATAAAAGAAAGGAGTTTTTATGATGGTGTGGTGCTCGATATTATTCATCTTGGGAGTTCTGGCCTTTTTGGACTCGATTTTTACCTTTGGAGAGATTTTCAGAAGAGTCAATTCGGTTCTGTTCATGCTGGTTTCCTTAGGGGTTCTGATAAGAATCCGATTCAAAATGAAAATAAATGAAACCGGCAAGCTTATGTCCAGAGTTTCCCAGCTGGAAGCAGAAAACAGACTCTATTCCGAAGGGAAAAGACCGGCTCCGGAACCCACCACCAAGCTTTACGAGTAAAAGTTATTACGCTACCTGGATATCCAGTAAAGTTGGTGCCTCTTTCCCTGGCTTGGCTTTCAACCTAAGAGCATTTCTATTTTTATCCATAAAATAGACTTTTTTTCTCTTTTAAACCCAAAAAATCTACCGATAATTGAAAGTATACCTGCCCGATGCAGGCGGGAAAGAAAGGAGTTTTTATGCTTATCTGGTCTTCGGTTTTATTTATCTTAGGGGTGTTGGCTTTTTTGGATGCCACCCTTGCCTTTGGCGAGATTTTCAGAAAAGTTAATTCAGTTTTATTTATGTTGGTCTCTTTAGGGGTTTTGGTAAGAGTTAGAATGACAATGAAACTAAAAGAAAAGGAAAAACTTTTAGCTCGGATTTCTCAGCTGGAGACTGAAAATAAACTTTTCTCAGAAGGGAAAAGACCGGCTCCGGAACCAACCACCAAGCTTTACGAGTAAAGATTATTCCTTTACATAAATATTCAGTAAAATTGGTGGATGCCAGATAGCTTTTCAGACAAGCTAGGGAAATTAGAATAAGGGAGTGAATTTAAAACTAGCTGGTTTTGGTTTTCTTTTGAGCTAAAATTTTTAGCTTCTGTCGGACTTCATCCAAAAACAGAGCCTTGGGATAGTCATCCAGGATTTTCTGATAGGCTTCTTTGGCTTTTTCATCATCTTTGAGTACGGAAAAATAAACATCTCCGCTCATTTTCAGACTCAATGGGGCATAAAAACTCTGGGGGAAGTTGTTGACAAGGTCCTTCAGATTATTTAAGGCCAGCTCCCAATTTCTTTGCTTCTGATAAATTATGGCTTTATCGTAAATGGCTCTGTCGGCGATGCCGGAATTTTTGTCATGGGCGAGTTTATCCAATTCTTGTAAAGCGTCGGCATATTTTCTTTGAACTGAAAGAAACAAAGCTCCGCCATACAGTATTAATTGTGGTGATCCCGCGCCCAAGCTGTTTATTAATATAGTCATTTCTAAACAGTCATTGACATATATTCCTTTGGGGAATTCTGCAATGACTTTATCGTAGAAAATTAAGGCGGAATCAAAATTCAGTTTATAAAAATAAACTTCGGCTAATTTAAAATTCAGCTCTTCTGATTTTATGTTTCCAAATTGGGAGTCTAGAAGTTTTTGATACTGCCTAAAAGCCGAATCGGTTTCTCCTTGAGCCAAGAGGCAATCTCCGATATTAATAGCGGCCTCAGGAATCAAAGTACTTTTGGCACATTCGTCCAGGATTTTTTGGTAAACTAGCTTGGCTTGGGAAATATCATTCTGGTTATTGAAATATAAATCTCCCAGGCGCAGATAAGCAAAGGCCTTTTCCTGTTCGTTTTCCGCTAGTTCTAAAAGCTTTTGATAAGATTTTTCTGCCGCATCATATTTTTCTAGAAAAGTTCGGCTCTTGGCCAGAACCATATATGTATCTTTTAAAGTTGATTGGATTGCCTTAGGATTTGTTAAAATAAATTCGCAGGTCTTTTCTGCCCACCCATAAGCTCCACCCTCTAAGCAGATTTTGGCAAAGTCAAGCAGGGTCTTGCCGGAAGTATCGCAGAATTTATCCGCCATTTTATAAGCTTCTAAAGCTCCGTTATAATTTTCTTTTTTGAATAACAGAACTCCATATATCCGGTGAGCCAGGCAATTTTTGGGGTCTTTGCGGATTATTTGGCTTAGAGTTTGTTCGAGATCTTCCGCCACTGTATTATTTTCCAGTAGAAACTCAAGCTTGGCTTCCACCTCCATCACTCGGAAAGAATCTTCCGCCACGGCCTTGAAGTATTCTTTTATTACTGAAGCGATATCGTTTTGAGATTCATAAATATCGGCCAGCTCCATGGCAAATAAATTCGGTTTCCCCAATTTTTTGCGCGCCAAAAGAAAAATCTCCTTGGCCTCGGATGGCAAGGCTGCTGTCTGAAAAACCCGGGCCGCTTCCCAGTAAGCTTTGGGATCAGAGGGGGTTCTATCTATACTTTTTTGTAAAGTTACTCGGGCTTGGGAGGTTTTGTTTTGTCTAATAAGCAGTTGAGCTAATTCAGCGTAATTGCGAAACTCCTCCGGGTTTTTTTGAATCAACTCCCCCAGAAATTTTTCATAGCGGTCCAGCTCTTCTAAGTTGCTGTAGCAATTTTTCAAAAGCTGAACTACCTTCGAATTTTGGGGATCTCTTTGATAGAGCAGTTCCAAAACTTGCTCAGCTTCCTCCAACTTTCCTGAATTGTAAAGCTGAATGGCTGTGGTTAAATCTTGGGCGTCAGCGGAGGGAAGATTCACCGCCGCAGTCGCTATAAGAATTATTGATAAAAGAGTTAATATTTTCATTTTAAATCAGTTGACATGAAAGTTTTGGTCAGCGGCTGCGG
>JBIOYE010000070.1:0-3505 GCA_044870015.1 Candidatus Zixiibacteriota bacterium | reverse complement strand
ATCTGGGTCTGAGTCACATCCGGTTTTTCCACAATCAGAAGTTTGCGCCCTTTAAACTTCTCTGGAGCAGGCAATTTAGCCAGATTGGTATTGGACTTCTGCCAGCCGATTAAGGATTTTTTCACTTTGTCGTTTACGGTCGCGGTGCTGAAATCTCCCACCAAGGTCAAAATAGAATACTGCGGTGAGAAATAATTCTTATAAAAAGTTACCACATCTGCCCGGGTGATATTTTTAACTGAGGCTTCGGTTCCATCTACCGGATGAGAATAGGGATTATTTTCAAACAAAAACCGATAAAAAGCTTTGGTGGCAATGGTAGAGGGGTCATCTTTCTCTTGCTGTAAACCCGCTAAAGTCAGCCCCTTCTCCCGCTCAAATTCCTGCTGGGAAAAAGCCGGATTCAAAAGAATATCCGAAAGCAGATTTAAAGCCAAATCGATATCTTTGCTCAAAAATTCTCCGCTGATAAAAGCATAATCGGCAGAAGCCCCGCTGTTCAAACTCCCACCCACAAATTCAATCTGCTCCGAAATCTGCTCGAAACTTTTAGTTTTGGTCCCTTTTCTTATCAAGGCCGCAGTTAGACTTGCCAAGCCCTCTTTTCCGGGAGGATCATACACCGAACCGGTTTTTAATACCAATCTGAAGTTGACCAGAGGGAGTTTTTTGTTTTCCATCACCAGTAATGTCAGACCATTGCCCAAGCTGAATTTTTGATAAGGGGGAAGTTTGATTTCAGAAGCTAAAAGTAAATTAGCAAAAACTGTTACTAATAAAAGAGCGATTAGTCCAAGCTTAAATTTTTTCATAAAAATTCATCTCCTTATGGTTTAAAGTCCAGTTTTTATATTCCGGGTTTTTCCGGCACCAAAGTTGCCACGGTCCGATTTCTTTCGGTAAAGTATTTTTGGGCTGCTCGTTTCAAATCCTCGATAGTGACGGCCTTGTATTTGTCAATCACCTTGGTCAACATGCTGTAATCTCCCAGCAAAGTCTGGTAAGTCCCGATTAAATTGGCTCGGCCGTTGTTGGTTTTCATGGATTTTATGAGGTGAGCTTCCATAATATTTTTGGCTTTTTGCAATTCCTTTTCAGTTACTCCGACGTTTTTGACTTTCTCTATTTCATCGTACAAGACTTTTTCCGCCTTTTCTGTGGTAAAATTCGGTTTCATCCCCACATAAATATAAAACAGCCCCGGGTCAATGGTGTAAAAGTAAGAAGACCATACATCCGTAGCCATCTGTTTGTCATAGACCAAAGTTTTGTATAAACGGGAAGATTCCCCTTCCGTCAAAATAACCTGCAGAAGGTCTAAAACATAAACATCCTGGTCCTGGACACTGGGAACATGAAAACCAGCCATAAAAGCCGGCAGTTGGGCTTCCTTGTGATACCATACCCGTCTTTCCCCTTTCTGCTCCGGTTCGGAGTTGACCACTTTGGGAATGGAGGGTCCGGGTTTTAGGCGTCCATAATATTTTTGAATTAACTTATAGGCCTGTTGTGGGTTGACGTCACCTACAATAATAATAGTAGCGTTATTCACAGCATAATAGGTCTTAAAATAGCTGATACAATCTTCCCTGGTTATGGCGTCCAAATCTCCCATCCAGCCCACCACCGGCCAGTGATAAGGATGAGCTTGAAAAGCAGCGGCATAAAGCTCCTCTTCCAATTTTCCTTCATTGGAGTTGTCTGTCCGCAATCTTCTTTCTTCTTTGACCACTTCTCTTTCAGAAGAGAGGTTTTCTTGATTCAAGAGCAGATTTTCCAGACGGTCGGCATCTAAATCGACAATCAATTCTAATTTATCGGAAGGAAAATCTTCGAAGTAGGCGGTGAAATCGTTAGTGGTATAGGCGTTGGAGACGCCACCGTTGGATTCCAAAATCCGGTCAAATTCTTTGGGACCGTATCTTTTGGCACCGTTGAACATCATATGTTCAAATAAATGGGAAATTCCGGTGACTCCTTGTTTTTCGTTGCGGGAGCCGACTTTAAAAAATGTGAAATAGGTGCAAATCGGCAGAGTATGGTCTTCCAATATCAGAATTTTTAGACCGCTGGATAGTTGCTGGAATTTAATGTCTAAATCCAGGGCGAAAGCTAAAGCGGCGAAAAGCAAAACTGAAATAAAAGTGGCAATTGCTATAAAACGTTTCATTGGATTAACCCTCCGTGTTTAAATTTTTTCTTTGAGCTAAAACCGCTCTGTCAATTCCGGCTAAATCTTTTTTTACCTGTATATTTTCGAAAATCTCTTCTTTTTCCATCAGCTTCACTACTTTTGTAGCTTGACCTAAAGCAATCTCTAATGCCATTAGACCACTTGGTTTTAAAAAAAGTTTCGCTGCTTTTATTATTTTGTGGAGATAAAATAATCCATTTTGAGGAGAAAGTAAAGCAACTTTGGGTTCAAAATTTTTTATCTCCTGCGGTAATTTTTTGAAATCAGTTTTTTTTACATAGGGTGGATTGGACACGATGACGTCGATTTTTCCCTTCAGTTTTTTATCCATTTTTCTAAAATTATCGCCGTGTAAAAACTTGACTCTGGAAGAAACATCATTTAGCACTGCATTTTTTTTAGCTATTTTTAAGGCAGATTTGGAAATATCCAGTGCACAGACGAAGCAATTTAGATTCTTTGCCAGAGCAATAGCTATGTTTCCGGAGCCGGTTCCCCAGTCGATAATCTGTAGCTTTTCTTTTCTGTCTTTGAAAAAATTTATCACATTCTCCACTAAAATCTCTGTTTCCGGTCTGGGAATCAAAACATTTTTATTTACTTTTAATTTTAAACCATAAAATTCGGTTTCACCTAAGATGTATTGTAGCGGCCTACCTTTGACTCGTTCTTGAATCAGTTTGTTATATTCCCGCTCTTGCTTTCTGGTTAAAAACTGGTTGCCATTGAGATATAATTCAAGTTTAGGTTTATTTATGACATGGCTCAACAAGAGTTCGGCATTTACTTCCGGCGAACTGATTTTACCTTTTTTGAGAATCTGTTTGGCTTCGCGGAGGGATTGCAGATAAGTTTTGGGCATCAGTTTTCAATTAAACTCCGGAGGTATTTTTTTACTTTCTGTAAAGCCCTGGCCCGGTGGCTGATTTGATTTTTTTGCATCAATGAAAGCTGGGCGAAAGTTTTTTTCAGCTTAGGAATATAAAATACTGGGTCATATCCGAAGCCAGATTTTCCTTTCCTCTCCGTGGCGATATAACCAGAGATTTTTCCTTCCAATAATTTTACTTTCTTTTCATTTAGCTTTAAAGCCATTACGCATCTGAATTGGGCTTTTCTCTGTCTAGAAGGTACATCTTGCAGAAGTTTTAACAACTTTAGATTATTACCTAAATAAGTGGCTTTCTCACCCGCAAATCTTGAAGACCTGACTCCCGGTTTTCCATTCAGATATTCTACTTCCAAGCCGGAATCATCAGCCAGCGAGGAAAGTTTGGTCAATCTGTAAACCTGCTCTGCTTTCTGAAGGGC
>JBIOYE010000069.1:0-5081 GCA_044870015.1 Candidatus Zixiibacteriota bacterium | reverse complement strand
GGGGGAGCCGGATTTCCGGTCTTTCATGCCGCTTCTTTGGACCAAATTCCATCTATCAAAGGAGGTCCCTATAGTGAAGGAGCTTTCCCGGGAAGAGGGCAATTCGGCTTGATGACCGTGAATGACCAGGGAGATAGCTTAGTTATTCAATGGAGCGGAAGGGATTCGATTAATCAGGAGCTTGTCAGTTATTCTTTTTCGGTCCCAACCTGCGTGGCTAAATCCGGGGATGCCAATTCTGACCAAAACGTTAATTTAAGCGATATCATCTCCCTGGTAAATCATGTTTTCAAGCCCCAAAGTTGTGCCAATCAGCCTTCCTTGTGCTGGATTTCAAATCTATACTGCCGGGGAGATGTCAACGGAGATAGCAACATAAATCTTTCAGATATAGTTTTCCTGGTCAATTTTATTTTCCGAGTAACTGCTGCGCCGATAAAAACCGGGGTCTGTTGCTTACCCTAATTCCAATTTTGATACCAAAAGCTGGTTGGGTTAAATAGTACTATCTCTCATTTTGAAATGTCATAAATTTAAACGGCCCAGCCGCCTACTTATCGACTGAGCCGTTTGATTGATTATCTGCTAAAGGGCATTCTTCCCAGCCAGACTAATTCCCTTTATCATCAGATTTCTTTTTCCCGGACTTTTTCTTTCCGGAACTTTTGTCCTTCTCTGAGTCTGATTTCTGGGGCTTCAAGACCTTCCGCTCAACTTCGGGTCGGTATTTGTTCACCTTTTTCTCTTCACTGGGGGGTAAGACCACTTTTTGAAACTCTTCCTTCTGCATTTTTACCGGCTGGCGCTCTATTTTTACCACAGCTATCTGTTGACGAGTCTGTTTTTCAATCAGCTTTAAATCCGGGGCTCGATCCGAAATGATCTGTTCCCCTCTTTTTTCTTTCTTAGACAGACGAGACACCCGATATTTACCCACATTTTCCCGGGTAAAGTTTCTGACCTCCACCACGCTCCAAAGCTGGATATCCGTGGTTATCGATACTCTTGTTCTACTAACACCCGGAGGAGGAAGAGGGGTCCAGCCGATATAATCTCCGTAGATGGCCCATTGGACCCGGGCCGGAGACCAGTCTGTTCCGTAAATCCAAAACCACCCGATTCCGGGTTGGTAATCCCAATAGCCATAATGGTAAACCAACCAACCGTATGGCTCATAAGAGACCCAGGCCCACTCATACCCAGTCCAGACCCAGTAACCATAGTAAAAAGGTTGCCAGCCATAGGATACATAGGGCACCCATACCGTCCCATAAGGCTCAACTACTATCCATTCCCCGTACCCGGCCAAATAACCAGAATGGCCTGAGTTGTATTCTACTTGGACACCCACACTGGTTCGGTGATATCCGGTGGTAGCGCATTGCATCCCCACAAAAGATATCAGAATCAAAAGGCCAACCGCTAAGGTAAATCTAATTTGTCTTCTCATGATTAACCTCCTTGGTTAAATGGGGCTTTTAAATGAGGATGAAAATTTGGATTCTCCCCTTAGGTGTTGGAAATTAATTCCTTTTAATTTATACGAGTCGAGCAAAATACTATTTGAATTTTTTTAACGCGGAATAAAAAAATCGGATAAAAAAACTTATCTTAAAAAAAGTTTCTTTAAATTCTTTTATTCTTTATATAATTCAAGAGTCCCGCCGCCAGAATAATCTCCCGATTTCTTTCAGTAAGATTAATTTTCAATTCAATCCGATTTCCGTTGGCTTCAGCTAAAATTCTATCTTTATTTTTGATCTGTTCAGGCACGTTGCGAAGAACCATCCGTCCACCCTGCTGTAACATTTCATAATCTTGAGGATTGGCAAACTCCAGAGGTAAAATCCCGAAGTTGATCAAATTTCCCTTGTGAATGCGGGCAAAAGATTTGGCCAAAACCGCTTTTATCCCTAAATACATGGGGGCTATGGCGGCATGCTCTCGGGAAGAGCCCTGTCCGTAATTTTCACCAGCCACAATAAAGCCGCCCTGTTTCTCTTTGACTCTTTTCACAAAATTTGGGTCAACATAGGCAAAAACATATTCGCTAATAGCCGGAATATTGCTTCTTAAGGGCAAAACTCTAGCCCCAGCCGGCAGGATTTCATCTGTGCTGATATTATCTTTTAACTTGATTATTATTTCTCCTTCCAGAACCTCTTGCAAGGGTTCATTAATCGGCAACGGCTTTATATTAGGACCCCGCACGATTTCCACCTTATCCGGGTCCTTGGCTGGTGGCAAAAAATGGGAGTCATCAATGTAAAAAGTGGTGGGCATTTTAATTTTGGGATGCCTGCCCAATTTTCTGGGGTCGGTGATTACTCCTTTTAAAGCCGTAGCGGCCGCTACTTCCGGGCTGGTCAGATAAACCTGGTCATCTGCAGTCCCGCTCCGTCCGGGAAAATTCCGGTTAAAAGTGCGGACCGATTTCCCGCCTGAAGGAGGTGCCATCCCCATCCCGATGCAGGGACCACAGGCCACTTCCAGGCCCCGGGCACCTGATTTTATCATTTCACCTAAAGCCCCATTCTGGGTCACCATCACCAAAACCTGTCTGCTTCCGGGAGAAATGGTTAACTGCAATCCGGGAGAGATTTTTTTATTTTTCACAATCTCGGCTATGGTCATCAAATCCATATAAGAGGAGTTGACCGAACTGCCCACAGCCACCTGCCGGACCTGGGTTCCCTCTATCTCTTTTACTGGAACTACAGCATCCGGACTGTGCGGTTTGGCAATCAAGGGCTCCAGTTTGGACAAATCTAATTCGATATGACCATCATACTTGGTATCCTTGTCAGCTAAAAGCGGTTTAAAATCTTTTTCTCTTTTCTGGGCTTTAAGAAATTTTTTGGCCTGCTCATCAGCCGGAAAAACCGAAGTTGTCAAACCTAACTCTGCTCCCATATTGGCGATGGTGGAACGTTGAGGAACAGTCAGATTTTTCAAGCTCGGTCCTCCAAATTCAAAGATTTTTCCCAGGCCCCCTTTGACCGTGCATTTTCTTAAAAGTTCTAAAATTATATCTTTGGCGGAGCACCAGGGCGCCAAGGCGCCTTTCAAACTCACCAGATGAATCTCCGGCATGATAAAATGAAAGGGCTCACCGGCCATGGCTAAAGCCACTTCAAAACCACCGGTTCCGATGGCTATCATTCCCAGGGCACCCCCCTGACAGGTGTGGCTATCGGATCCCAATAAAGTTTGTCCCGGGATATCGAACCTCTCTAAATGGGCTTGATGGGAGATGCCGTTGCCGGGTCGGGAATAATACAGACCATACTTGGCTGCCATGGTCTGTAAAAACAGATGGTCATCCGCATTTTCAAACCCGGTTTGCAGAGTATTGTGGTCTACATAGACGGTGGCCCTTTTGACTTTGACTTTGGGAATTCCCAGGGCTTCAAATTCCAGCATAGCCACGGTTCCGGTGGCATCCTGCATCAGGGTCTGGTCAATTTTGATAGCGATTTCTTGACCGGGAACCATTTTCCCTTCCACCAAGTGGGCTTCTATGATTTTTTGGGCGATATTTTTTGGCATATTTTTTCCTGAATTTTATTTTTATGTTCGGTTTTCTAGTTTAGCTCCTTGCGAAAAATATATCTTTTGCCTTGAAAATCAAGTGTAACCCAAGCCCTCTTGTCGTTTGACTTTGGTTACCAGAATCAAGTATATTTAAATACGTTTTTGCCAAACAAGGAGCAGATTATGAAAGCCAAAAAAAATTTAAAGCAAGCGGTCAAGGATTACCATTTACTGGACTACAAGGGCAGAAAAATAAAATTTTCCAGCTTGTTCGGGAAAAAAGAGGATTTGATTTTGATTCACAATATGGGGAAGGCCTGCACTTACTGCACCCTGTGGGCTGACGGTTTTAACGGAGTAGCACCGCATCTGGAAGACCGGGCCGGTTTTGCCGTAGTTTCTCCGGACCCGCCCGCGGTGCAAAAAAAGTTTTATGACAGCCGGAAATGGAAATTCAGAATGTATTCCAGCCAAGGGAGTACCTTTGCCAAAGATATGGGGTTTGAGGGAAAGAAAGGGGATCCAGATGCGGGTGTCTCGGTCTTTTACAAAAATAAAAATGGTAAAATCACCCGTGTAGCCAAAGACCGATTCGGACCGGGTGACCCTTACTGTGGAGTCTGGCATCTGTTTGATTTATTGCCCGGCGGCCCCAAGGGCTGGCATCCGCAGTATAAATATCGTTGAGTGCTTGGCTGACTCTTGACAGCCTTGATTCTTACTTTATCTTCTCCCTATGCTTTTAGCCATTGATATCGGAAATTCCAATACGGTAATTGGTTGCTTCCAGGGAAAAAAGTTAGGCAACTTTTTCAGAATTAGCTCCCATCCCTATCAGACTCCGGATGAAGTTTATCTGATTTTAAAAAATCTTTTCCCCCAAAAATCTTTTAAGCAAATTAAAGCCGGCATCATCTGCTCGGTGGTTCCTTCTTTGACCACTGTTTACCTGGAGATGTTACAGAAGTATTTGAAAATAAAACCGGTTATTGTGAATTCAGACTTGCCTTTGGGAATTAAAATTTTGTACACCGACCCGGCTCAAGTCGGTGCTGACCGATTAGCCAATGCCGTAGCGGCTTGGAAGCTATATGGAGGACCGACCATTGTGGTGGATTTGGGAACTGCTACTACATTTGATGTGATATCAGCCAGGGGGGAATATGTAGGGGGAGCGATTTGTCCCGGAATTGAGACCTCTGCGGTGGATTTATTCAGAAGAGCGGCCCAATTATTCAAAGTGAAATTAGTAAAGCCCAAAAGAGTGATTGGGAAAACCACCGAAGAATCTTTACGCTCCGGAATTATCTTAGGTTCTGCCAGTCAGATTGACGGGATGGTGGAGAAAATAGAAAAAGAGCTGGGGAAAAAGTGTAAAATTATTGCCACCGGAGGTCTGGCTCCTCTGGTTTTTGGCTTGTCCAAAAAAATCCAGAAGATGAATTTGAGCTTGACTCTGGAGGGGTTGAGATTGATTTATGAAAAATGTAACTCACCCGCCAGGTGACAAAAACAAATTTGGTTGAGTCAAAACTGCAATTTTTATC
>JBIOYE010000068.1:0-4411 GCA_044870015.1 Candidatus Zixiibacteriota bacterium | reverse complement strand
GTGAGCAAAAGAAGAGGGACAAGGATTGACTTGCTCCCTCTTTTTTTAAAGAAAAAGTCAACTAAAATAAAAAAAAGGAGAAGATAAAATGAAACTACGTAACTTAATTCGAGGGGGATTGGCGGGATTGGTTGGTGGAATGGTGTTCGGGATGCTGATGGGGATGATGGGGATGCTGCCTATGGTAGCAAAATTAGTGGGAAGCAATTCAACCCTGGTGGGGCTGTTTGTTCACCTAGTCAATAGCTCTTTAATAGGAGCCGCTTTTGCAGTAGTTTTCGGTTCAAAAGCACGAACCCTATCCAGTGGAGCTATTTTGGGTTTAATTTATGGAGTCTTTTGGTGGATCTTGGGTGGCTTGATCATTATGCCTCTGTGGTTGGGAATGCCTGCACAACTCTCTGTGGCTGGGATGAAAAATGCTATGCCCAGTTTGATGGGGCATATGATTTATGGAATTGTTACCGGTTTGATATATAGCAAATTAGCTAAAAGAAAACTGGCTACCGTGACTGCCCAAGGAAAATTTCTTTTGAAAAATTCCTTGTCATGCTAAAGAAGTTTTTTATCAGATTCCAAAAATAGTCGTAGGCGGGGAATTTTCCCCGCCTTTTTGGTTTGGTCGGGAAAGTATCCCGACCCACGGACTTGGTTGTGTATATATAGTGTAGCGGTGTGATTTATCACACCATTTACCCTGTGGCAGAAGCCACGGGGCTACCCTATAATAATATAATAGGGTCAGATAAATCCTTCGACAAAGCTAGAGGATAAATATACGACCGCTACGATAACTCCTCAAAATGAAACTAAATTTACCATAAAAAATCAGGATTAACAAACAGGGGGATTTTCTATTCGTAGAAGGGATAGTCAAATGTTCTTAAAAATGGCGCGATATCAAGGAAGAGGAGGTGAGAAGGAGAAAAGCTTGTTTTATAAATTTAGCAAAAAATAAGGTAATAGTCAAGCATATTACTATTGTTGACCATGAAATTAAAAGTTTTGCATTAAAGATTAACCTCAAAGGAGGGATTGTATGAAGAGTTTCAAAGTATTACTTTTAGCAGCCATTTTTTGGTGTAGCAGTGTTGTAATAGTGGGGGCCTGTGAAAACAAATCTACAACCTCCACCGCTCAAGCCAGTTCCGATACCAAAGTTTCCAACAAAAAAGCGGTCTTCAATGTTTCCGGTATGGATTCTGGCTGCTGTGCCGGCAAAGTCCAGTGTGCCCTGACCAGTGCCGAAGGAGTCAAAAGTTGCAACGTCAATAAGAAGACCGGAAAATTAGAAGTAGAATTCAACGATGAACAGATTTCAACCGAAAATTTACTCACCGCCGTGGATAAGTGCGGATTCAAAGCCAGCTTAGCCAACGTAGAAAATTTAGAGCCGGCCCAGAAAGCTTCCTCCGACAAAAATGAAGCCATTACCCAGAAGGCAGTCCTGAATGTTTCGGGAATGACCTGCGGCGGCTGTGCTTCGGAAGTGAAATCAGCTTTGATGAAAGTAGACGGAGTCCAAGAATGCAAAGTCAGCTGGAAAGACGGCAAAGCCGAAGTCGGTTTCTGCTGTGACCCGGCCAAAGCCGGCGACTTGGTGAAAGCCGTTAATAAAACCGGATTCAAAGCCAGCTTAGCCAATGTGGAAAGTGTAGAGCCGGCGGATGATGTGGAAGATGCCGATTATGATTCCGAAGATAAGGAGATGGTGGTCAAAGATAACCAGACCTTCAAAGCCACCAGTTACGCCTGTGATGATTGCGGTTACAGACAAGCCAAGGCCGGAAGCTGTCCGGTGCATGACACCAAACTGATTAAGACCAGCGAGAGACACACCTTTGTATGCGAAGAGTGCGACTATGCCCAGGCCAAGGCCGGAACTTGCCCCGGTCACAAAACCGCCCTGGTGGAATATTCGGTGGAATACGAATGTCCGGCCTGCCATATGGATTATGCGGCAGCCGGCATGTGCTCCATGTGCAAAAAGCAGCTGCAGATGGTGACCGACAAACCGGTAGCATCCGGCAAACAGATGACCAGCAAAGAAAAGGCCACCTACTAATTTTTTCCAGGGCAGAATTTTAGTAATAATTCTGAAAGGTGTTGTTTCTGTAAAAGAGGCAACACCTTTTAAATTTCAAATTAATTAAGCTAAAAAAAAATGAAAAAAATTAAGATTCTGATTTTGTTTTTGGCTCTGTTTCTATTTTTGGGGTGGGCCTCTGTGTACAAAGTCGAATCCTGCTGTAAGAATAATTCGCTGTGGCAGTCCCTCAACTGCTGTGCCCATTCCATCAACTGTTTAACATCAGCCAGTTGCGGTAAATAGTGATTTATCCTCTTGTAGCGGTGCGAGTTATCGCACATCGTTAATACAAACCCACCGACAGGGGCCACACGCCACCCTCTAAATCTGTTTAACCTGTCTCATTTTTTTCAAATTATTTTTGACTGACCCCTCCCTGGCCCTCCCCTTATAGGAGAGGGAAGGAAAATCCTCCCCTTTAGGAGAGGTTAGTTTAACTTTCCCAAAATTCATTTGATTTTCATGCTGCTAAGCTATATTTTAAATCAAAAACATCAATTTAAACCTTGGGGGAAAAATGGAATTTGAGATAAAGAGAATCGACACCTGGTCGGCGGTAAAAGTTTCATTTGTAGTGTATGGATTTGTAGGGTTGATTATTGGGTTATTCTACGGAGTGTTTATCTTCAGTTTGGGAGGGCTTTTAGGCGGGCTGGCCAATCAGGAACTGGCTCCCTTTACGGGAATGTTTTCCAGCTTGGCCGGAGGAATTTTTTTCACAATTATTATTGGATTTTTCATTGCCTTCATAAGCGCGGTAGTTTACGGAGTAATCATTACCGCCGTTGTGGTCTGGCTATACAACCTGTTTTCCAAGTGGACCGGAGGGATTAAAGTCAAGTTAGAAAAATCAGTCACCATGGTACCGTCCAGTTCTTCTTCTGAATTAGGAGGCACACCGGTTTAATGTCCGATATCAGAGTCAGAATCGCCCCCAGCCCTTCCGGTTACCTCCATGTAGGCACGGCCCGGACCGCCGTCTACAATTGGCTTTTTGCCCAGAAGCATAAAGGGAAATTCATCTTACGCATCGAAGATACCGACGTTGCCCGCTCTTCGGATGAGATGGTCAAGGGAATCATCGATTCTCTGTTGTGGCTCGGCTTAAAGTGGGATGAAGGACCCTTTTATCAATCCCAGAGAATGTCCTTGTATCAAAGCGCCGCTCAAAGGCTATTAGACCATAAAAAATCCTATTTCTGCTATTGCACCCCGGAAGAATTGCAGGCCAAAAGGGAAGAAGCTCAAAAAAAGAAAATTCCCTGGAAATATGACCGGAAGTGTTACTTCCTCTCCGAAGAAGAAAAGATAAATTTAGAGCAGAAAAAAATTCCCAAAGCAATTAGATTATTTGTGCCGGAAGGGAAAACCTCTTTTCACGACATCGTTTACCGGGATTTGGAAAAGGAGAATAGGAATATTGAGGATCTGGTTTTGCTCCGTTCCGACGGCCGACCAACTTACAATTTAGCCTGTGTAGTAGATGATTTGGAGATGAAAATTTCTCACGTCATCCGCGGAAACGACCACCTCCCCAATACATTCAAGCAGATTTTAATCTATCAGTCCTTAGGAGAAAAACCGCCGGCTTTCGCTCACCTGCCCTTAATCTTAGGCATGGACCGGGCTAAAATTTCCAAAAGATTTGAGGCCGTCTCGGTCACCGATTATCGTGACCAGGGGTTTTTGCCGGAAGCGGTGATAAATTTCTTATCCCTTTTAGGGTGGTCTCCCAAAGATAACCAGGAGATTTTATCAGTTTCAGAACTAATCGAGAAATTCTCTCTGGAAAATGTGCATCAGGCCAATCCGGTTTTTGACATTCAGAAACTGGAATGGATGAACGGGGAGTATATTAAACGTCAATCTGACGAGAAACTTCTGGAACTGGTAGCCAGATTCTGGATAGATGCTGGTCTGGTCAGCGTGGCTGATTGTTCAAAACGAAAAGAGTGGCTGTTGAAAATCGCGGGACTTCTGAAAGAACGCTGTAAAAAACTGACCGATTTTGTGGATTTGGGGGGATTTTTTTTCACTTCCGAGTATGAATTCGAGGAGAAAGCAGTGGAAAAGCAGTTTAAGAATCCTGATGTTCGTCAGAAATTGGCTCAATTAGCAGAGAAATTTAAAAGCTTGGATAGTATTACAAAAGAAAAATCCGAACAGATGGTACGGGACTTAGCAACCGAGTTGAGTGTAAAACCGGCCGAGCTGATTCATCCTCTGCGGCTGGCAATTACCGGTATGTCATTCGGGCCCAGTTTATTTGAGATTGTGGAGCTTTTGGGGAAGGAAGAGGTTGTCAAAAGATTGGGAAAAGCC
>JBIOYE010000067.1:0-5815 GCA_044870015.1 Candidatus Zixiibacteriota bacterium | reverse complement strand
ACATGTTCTGCCAAGCCGAATCCGCTGATATCGGTGGCGGCCGAGGCCTTACACTGCACCATCAATCTGCTGGCCACATCATTTAAACGGGCCATATTCAAGCAAACTTTTCGAACAATTTCATCGGATATCAATCCCAACTTTTTACCATGAATTATCACACCGGTTCCGATTAACTTGGTCAAAATCAATCTGTCGCCGGCTTGAGCGGTTGAGTTTCTTTTTATTTCGCTGGTTTTGGCAATTCCGGTGACAGCCAGGCCGTATTTCAATTCATCATCTTTGACTGTATGACCTCCCAACAAAACTGCTTTGGCTTCGGTAAGGGCTTCCAAGCCTCCCTTTAGAATTTCAGCCAAAAATTTCTTATCGATTCCCCGGGATGGAAAACAGCATAAATTGAGAGCCGTCAGAGGGCGGCCTCCCATGGCATAAATATCCGAGAGTGAATTGGCGGCCGCGACCTGGCCGAATAAGAAAGGGTCATCTATCACCGGAGTGATAAAATCGGCGGTCTGAATTAAATTGAGGTCGTCTGAAAGACGGTATACCCCGGCGTCGTCGGAGGTCTCAAATCCGACTACAATATTTTCATTGGGCATCTGGGTTATGTCTTTGACGATTTCAGCTAAGTCCACCGGACTTAATTTTCCGGCTCACCCGCCGGACTTAGCAAAACCGGTCAATTTACAAGTTTTACTTGGCTCCATTATTTTTAGTTAGTTGCCCAGTGAGCCCATTCCCACTGGGGATAATGACCATACGAAAATATACCAAAATAATTAATTTTATCAAGTTGTTTGGGAAACCAGAGCAAAAATATCGGGGTTTCAAAGATCGGCTTAGCCACACCGACATAAGAACTTAAAATAAAAATGCCAGCCCCCTGAATTTTTCTTCCGATAGCACTTGACATTTAAAAATTAAACTCGTAAATTAGGGGTTATGCAGTTGGGAGTCAAAATTGCAGGCGTAGCTATATTTTTGCTTATAGGGTTGTGTTTATCCTCAGTTCTTTTGGCTTTTCAACCAATTTTTGATACCTGGTTGAGCTATGAAGTCGGGGATAACCCCCAGTCGGTTTTTGCCTCTGATCTCGATGGTGACGGAGACAAAGACTTGATCGCGGTCAGCTACAATCACAATTCCGTTTCTATCTTAATGAATAATGGTGACGGCACTTTTTCCGGTAACCACAGCTATGGCACAGGCACCGGACCTATTTCGGTGAATGCCGGAGATCTGGACGGAGATACAGTTGTAGATTTGGTGGTTACTAATTCTGCTTATCTGGTCAATACCGTTTCGGTTTTAATAAACACCGGAGACGGCACTTTTGCCGAGAAAGTCGATTATGGGACCGGAACTTCTCCCTACGGTGTGGCGACAGCTGACTTTGATAGAGACTCTGATTTAGATTTGGCTGTGGCTTGTGGTGGTGGTGTGGTTTCAATTTTAATGAATAACGGCGACGGGACCTTTGCGTCTAAAGTTGATTATCCGGGCGGCAATAATCCCCGGGGAATTTTTGCGGCTGACCTCAACGGGGATACAGCTGTTGATTTGGCCATTGCCAATTTTGGTAGTTCCACTGTCTCAATTTTGATAAATAACGGGGATGGCAGCTTCGCACCTAAAGTAGATTATTCAGTAGGGGATGGTCCATTTTCAGTTTTTGGCCAGGATTTAGATAATGATTTTGATATTGACCTGGTCAGCGGTAGTTTTTACGGTGGTAATGTGTCAGTTATATTAAACAACGGAGATGGCACTTTCGCTGCTAAGACCAATTACTCCTCCGGAAATAATCCTTTCTCGGTCTATGTGAGTGACCTGGATGCAGATGGTTTTGCCGATATTATCTCGGCTAATAATTTCAGTAACACAATTTCTGTTTTGAAAAACAAGGGGGATGGCACTTTTGCGCCTAAAGTTGACTACCCTTCTGGAAACTATCCGGTCTCGGTCTATGCGTCAGATTTGGATTTAGATTCCGACCCGGACATTGTGTCGGCTAATTCTGGAAGCAACAGTGTGGGTGTCTATCGCAACGATGGCCAGGGCAAGTTTGCCACTGTAACTAACTATGTAACCGGTGATATGCCCAGGTCGGCTTTTGCTTTTGACGTGGATTTAGACTTAGACCAGGACCTGGCTGTGGCAAATTTTGGCAGTAATACTGTTTCGGTGTTTAAAAACCAGGGAGGCGGCATTTTTGACGATGACTCTACAAAATATTACGGTACCGGAATAGCCCCCAGTTCAGTTTTCGCCACAGACTTAGACGGTGACCAGGATCGGGACCTGGCAGTGGCTAATTCTGGCAGTAACACCTTATCAATTTACAAGTACGACTGGGGGCTCAAAATCTTCACCGACCGAGATGATTATACGACTGGTAATTACCCTTACTTTGTTACAGCAGGTAATATAGACAAAGACGTGGACCTGGACATTCTGGTGGCTAACGGAGACGATAACACAGTTTCCATTTTTAGAAACAAAGGTGATGGTACTTTTTTAGTTGACGGATTTTTTACTACCGGCTCCAATCCTCGCTCGGTTACTATAGCTGACCTGAATAAAGACGGTGCTCAAGATGTTATAGCGGCAAACTGGGGGAGCGACACCCTCACCATTTTTCTTAAAGCCTCCCGCTTTGACTATCTGACAGGCAAGAGCCCCAGCTGGATTACCAGCGCGGATTTGGACGGAGATGGTTACCTGGATTTGGCGGTCTCCAACTATTTTAGCCATACCGTGTCAGTCTTTAAAAACAAAGGAGATACCTCTGGTACTTTTTACCCCAGAGTGGATTTTAAAACCGCTAAAAACCCCAATGCCGTCATGGCCGCAGATTTTGACCGGGATGGAGACAAAGATTTGGCTGTTTCCAGCTGGAACAGCAATTCCATAACCCTCTTGAAAAATAACGGGAGCGGTTTCTTCTCTGCTCGAGTTGACTATGGAGCAGGAATTGGGCCGACCTCTGTGGTAGCCACGGATTTTGATGCTGATGGTGCTCCGGAGCTTTTGGTAACTAATTCCGCCAGTAATACTCTTTCGATTTTCAAGAATCTGGCTCAACCCTGTTCCGGTAAAGCGGCTGACCCAAACGGCGATGGCAGAACTTTGCTCTCGGATATCGTGACTTTGATTAATATTGTCTATAAAGGGAGCCCTGTGCCGGACCCGATTTGTCAGGGGGATGTGGATGGGGAAGGTACTATTACTACTACAGATATTATTTATCTAGTTAATTTCCTTTTCAAAAATGGGCCGGAAGTGGTTTTGACCGGTGCTTGCTGCTTCTAAGAAGTTCTTAAATTTTGAGTTCTGCTAACTTCTCTTGAATTTTTTCCTGATATATTTGCTCCAGGGCTTCCAGTAATGCGTGCGCCAGCCCCGATATATGGCTTTATAGACTTTTCCGGGAGATGGGCCTAGACTAGGTGAATCTGGCCTCCGCCTTTGACTTTGTTTAAATTCAGAATTAGGATGGAATCCAAATCGGTCCACTGCTAGTCATGTTCTCTCGAGGAATGTTGAATTTAATTTTTTGCTCGATGGTCTTGGGCATATTTTCTCCTTTTGGCTATTTTTTTTGGGGTTGAGCAATCGAAACAAGCTAAAGAAGGTTTTGAGAAATTAACTTGGAATTTCAGTTTTGTGAGCCAATTTTTCTTCATCTTTCTGTTCCATCACATTGGTGGAATAGCCCGGAAAAACCCGCAGTTCCGGATAGATGGAGTGAGCCGCGTAATTTACCGCCACGGCCGCATCCGAAAAGCCGGTGCAGATTAAACGTAATTTACCTTCATAAGTAGCTACATCGCCGGCGGCATAGACCCCAGTTAAGTTTGTTTCCATTCTGGGATTTACTTTAATGGTACTCCCGGCTAATTCCAATCCCCATTCCTTGATGGGACCCAAGTTGGGAGTATAGCCTATGCAACATAAAATGGTATCCACATCCAAAGTTTTTTCTTGATTCACGGATTTATCCGCAATTATGGCACCCTGGATATGCTCATCTCCCAAAATCTCTTTTAGTTCGGTGTGAGTATGAACCTCTATATTTGAATTCATAAGACGCCGGACACTGGAGGCAGCCGCTAAAAATTTATTGGAACGGTGAACGAGATAAGTTTTTTTAGCTATGTCTTTTAGGTGTAAAGCCCAATCTAAGGCGGTATCCCCTCCCCCGATCACCAACAGCTTTTTGCCTTTGAAAAATTCGGTATCTTTGACCACATAATAAAGACCACGATTTTCAAATTTTTTTGCTGACCCTACCTCCAAATTACGGGGAGTAAAAACCCCGGCGCCGGCCGTCAAAATTATTTTTTTGCTGAAATGCTCGGCTTTATCGGTGGTCAGTTTGATGGTTCCGTCTTCCAGATAGAAAATCTGCTGGACTTTTTCTTCCAGGCAGATTTGGGGATTGTACTGCTGGGCCTGCTTGTGCAAGTTAAGAGCTAAGTCAGTGGCTAAGATTTTGGGGAACCCGGCCACATCGTAAACAAATTTTTGGGGATATAAAGTGGTCAGCTGTCCGCCTATTTGAGGGAGACAATCGATTATCTTGCAGCTTAAGTCTCTGAAGCCGGTGTAATAGGCTGCGAAAAGCCCTACCGGCCCGGCTCCGATAACGGTTATATCATAAATTTTTTGGTCTGTATTCATTCGGCTTTATCTTCGGTTGGGGTTGGCTGGCCGGCCGGGTTGGACTGGGACAAATTCAAAGCTTTCTCTTTTTCTTTGATCAAAGCTTCAATCTTGGTCACATCTTCATTTAATAAACTGCTCCGGTATGGTGGTACTTCGACTGTTATATCTCCGTAAATTTTGCTCTGACAGCCCAGGCGGGAGGTGGGAGTCAGACCTTCGGCTTCCTCCAATTCATCCTGCTCTTCTTCGGTTTTGTGGGAGAGTTTCTCCAGGCCATCTTTGACTATAACATGACAGGTGGAGCAGGCGCAGTTTCCGCCGCAGTTATGCTCCAGCCGGATATCGTTATCCATGGCTACATCCAAGAGCGACTGCCCTTCCTCGGCTTCCACAGTTTTATTGACCGGCAAAAATGTCACCTTAGGCATAGGGTCATCAATTTTTCTTTTCTTGGCTCTGAAAAACCAAAAAGGGGGTTTTGACTTCCCCGTAATTGATGGAGGAGGCGTATTGAGATAATTTAGCAGTTACCATCATGTAAGCCCAGGTGGGAATGGGGACCGGGCCGCACCCCTGAACCAAGACCCTTTTACCTTTATACTGTTTCCAGTTAAAATTTTCAACTGCCTTTCGGAAAGGTTCTTCCTGAATGATTTGACCATTGACCAGGCTGGTGATATCAATGATTTTCATTTAGGTCGAGTTTAATCGAGACATTTAGCTGATTAAATATTTTGGGTAGATTGGCTCACAGAGTCTAAGCCGAAAAGGAATGCCCGCAGCCGCAGCTTTTTTTAGCATTGGGATTGACGAATTTAAATCCGCCGCCCAAAAGGTCACCGGTGTAATCTAAAGTGGTTCCCATCAGGTATAGAAGAGAGCGGATATCTACCACCACTTTTACTCCGCCGAACTCATAAACTTTGTCCTGGTCGGTGACTTTTTCATCGAAGCTCATCAGGTAGTTCAAACCGGAGCAACCCCCGGCTTCCACCCCTACCCTCAGATACATATTCTGAGCGTTCTGTTTGTCAATAAGACGCTTGGCTTCTTTTATGGCTTTTTCAGTTAAGGTAATCATATTTCTTTCTCCAATATAAATATACGGATGGTTTGGCCATCTATTTAATGGTCAACCATAGTC
>JBIOYE010000066.1:0-4685 GCA_044870015.1 Candidatus Zixiibacteriota bacterium | reverse complement strand
CCTGGTTCAGGGCAACTTGGGTTGGTTGGGTATGTGGCATTCAGTATTCCTCCCTGCAGAACTGCAATACAAGAATTTACCGGGTCAGTGTTGCATAAAAGTATAGTAATTTTCTTCACTTCAAAAGGATAGGTAGGACAACTCGGGTTTGGTGGACAGGTCTTGGTCGGATCTTGGAAAGAGCAGAGTATCCAATTAGGCGAGAGAACACCAACACACCATGTAAGGCTGTCTGTTCTTAAACAGGGATTAGTATAGGGACAAAAATCCTGGGGACCGGCAGTTTTTGGAGCTGGGAACTCAAAAGCTTTTGGTCCGCAAGACAAAGACTGAAGAGTGTTATTCCCCTCTTTGGAAAAGCTCGAAAGTTTTCCGCTTTCAGCCCATAAAGGGCTGCACATAAAAGCTACGGTGACAAAAAACCATAGAAATTTTTTAAACATAGTTCCTCCCTTAACGCAAAAGGTTAGAATTTTTCCCTTCTTTTTTTAATTATTTTAGCTTGATGAATTTATGCCACCCCCTTGAATAAAAGTTATGGCTACAACCATGGTGTAACCAAAAGATTAAGTTAACGGTTAATCTCTTCTTTACTCAAGAAACCTTCTTTACTTGTGGCTACGAGTAAAAATTCAGAAAGTTTCAGACAAAATATAGGAAATTAACTTTCAAATGTCAAGGAAAAAATGTAGAATTCAACGGGAGGTGAGCTGTTGAATCGGTAAAGAGGAAATTCAGCAGTTTTTTGGGGGTAAGTTTCTTACAAAACTTAAGACCAGCCCTAATCTGTCGATATTTTCATTAGTGAAATGTAGTGAAAAACAAGCTAAATGTAAAAGTAACCGGAACCTAAATCAAATTGACTGACATGCCCAAAATCTTAGTGGTAGACGACCAGCCCTATATTCTGAATGTCCTATCCGACTTTCTGTTCAAGCAAGGGTATCAGGTGGTTTTAGCTGAATCCGGGGAGAAGGCCACCCAAGTAGTCAAAGGAAGCCAAATTCAGTTGGCTCTAATAGACCTGAAGCTTAACGGAATGGATGGAATTGCCACTATGCAGAAAATAAGTCAAATTGACCCCCATATCTTGACAATAATTGTCACCGGTTATCCTACCCAGGAGTCATCCGTGCAGGCCATAAAAGCCGGGGCTTATGATTACGTAACCAAGCCCTTCAAATTGGAGGACCTGAAAAAGACCATTGAGCGGGCTTTGAAAGAGCACCAATTGCGTCAGGAGATTTCCGACCTACAGGAAAAAATCAGAAAAATGGAAGATGAATTGAGCGAATATCGAAATAAGAGCACCAAAGTCTTGAATTGATTATAAAAAACACCCATGCCTGAAGACACCTACCCTACTTCTGCCAACTTAGAAAGTTTATTGAATAGGTATAAAAGGCTCAAATCCCGCTACAAAACCATCTTAGACCTGGCCGGCAAGATTATGTTTGAATTGGAAAATTCCGGCTCGGAAAGATTGATCAAAGCGCTTGTGGAGGAAAAGATTAAGATTTTTGAAAAAATACAGTTGGAAACCGACGAGTTATCCCTGCATCCGATTCCCCAGAATGAAGTCATCAACTCCCAGGTCATCCGGGAAGCCAAAGAAATAATCGCTGATATCAAAATTATGCTGGGAGAGCTGTACGAGCGGGAAGAGACCATCAGCGAATGGGTCAAAAAAAGAGGAATGAAGTTCGAGTCCTGATTCACCCACTTAACGGCTTAACTAAACCTGCACCTAAATTCTTAGCCAGACCTGCCAGTCGCAGATACCATCTTTAAAATACCAGATTTATCTGAGGTTCAGAAAGTAAGCATCAATCAACCCGGCGTCCCCGTACTCCGAAGTCAACGTTGTCCTGCATCCAGGCGAAAAACTTGGTTTGTTCCTCCAGGGGCTTTCCCGGAGCTAAGATTTTAGGGTCCCTCCAGAAAACCAGAACTTCGGCATCCTGGGTCCAGATTTTGACCCGGGTTCTCTTGACCTTGGTCTGCCAGTTTTTTCCCACCACTGCATCCGTATAAAGCAGGCGGATAGTGACGCTGCGGGCCAGAGTCTCCAGGGGTTTCACTTTGATGCTGCGAAAGTCGGTTTTCCCCTGTGTTTTCACGTCCGGAACACCGTCGGAAAGCATTACTATTGATATCGGCCGCAAAACCAGATTTTTGTTTTTGACGGTCTGGGCCACCTGTTCGAAAAAGGCGTTGTAGTCGGTGAAAGGATTGGGAGCCTCTTTGGGAAAAATTTCCCTCAGTTTGGCCGCAATTTCAGAGACCGATTTATTTTGGAATGATTGTATGGGATAAAAAGTCTTGGCCTCATTCGGCTTGGCTCCTCCTATGGAACCCACGAATAAAACATGGGGAACTTCCGAGCCACCCAGGCCGTTGATGTGACTGTACAGATAATGAGCCAGAAAGTCTATGGAGTCATCGAAGTAGGGACGGCTCATGAATGAACCGCTGATATCCACTCCCACAAACATGCACAGCCGGGGCTTGGCGGCATTGTCATAGGAACCGCATCCCAGGGACAATACCAACAGACCCAAACAAAGCCAGCTGATTATTTTAATTTTTGACATTTTGATTTTCTCCAAAAATGTTTCGGGTTGTATCAAGGAATTAATTCTTTTTCTTCCACACTTTCCAGAGATTTTTCCGAAGTTTTTTCCGGACCTCTTTCGGAAACTTTCTTTCTGGAACCCTTTCTGAAAATGTTCTCAATCAGAGTTTTGCTGTTAGAAATCGCTTCCATGTTACTAAAAGGCAGGTCGAATAAATGACTGCCGGAAAGCAATAGAGTACAGAAGTTAATACCGGACGCCACCACTTGAAGAGGAGGAAGCATCAAAGAAGCCAGAAGTTCTTCACCTTTGCTGGCCATCCAAGAACTCTCCTGTTTGATTTTAGTTACAAATTCGGGAGACACCGAAATCAGGCGAGCCTTGGGAACATCCCCGGTTCGGAAAAGCTGCATCCCTTTCCCCTGTATGACTTGCATGAGCAGTGGTGTCCCGTGAGCGGCGAATAGAAACCAGGACAAACTCCGGACACCGAACCAGGCAAAACAGGCAATCCCCAGAGTTCCGAAAATTCCCAGCTGGAAATTCTCCGAATATTGGGCAAACCAGGGAACCAGTGAATCTACAAACTCACGGTAAAGAAAAACCACTTCGACAAATAAAGCCACGGTCTCGATTACCCCGATTCCCAGAATCGAGGAGATATTCTTGCTCTTGACCGCACCCACAAAAGTTGAAAGAACGGCATAGCTACCCATGATGATAAACAAAAGGAAAATGAATAGCGGAATTCGGATAAAATAAGGATGTAACTGCTCCCCGGTAATGTTGGAGAAAACATCCATCACCAGAGGGGTGGTCACATAGGTAAATATTAGAGCTTCAATTATACACCAGAATAAAGTCAGATATACGGCAATCCAGGGAACCGGTGAACCCAAGAGATTCTGGCTGGCGTTTCGGATCAGCCGAAACGGCATAAAAACCAGCTCCTGGACAATCGACAGAATCCCCAGACCGACTATTTTGACCAGACCCACCAGCGACGCTACAAAATTGAGAGCAAACTTTACTATCCCTCCCCAGAAGTAGACGATTGATTTGCCCAAATCCCACCAGGTAACCAATAAAAGCGTCAGAAACTCAATTCGCCTTTGTCTGATGAGCACGGTCATCAGACTGGCGATGCTGACCCAGCACCCTAGGATGATGGCAAAAACTGGCAACAATAAAAACAGACGCTTCCCCAGCATCAGCCACAGCTGGTCCCCTGCTCCCCAGGCAAAGCTGATAAAAGCATCCTGAAAAAACAAGGGGAAAAAGAGCACTGCTAGAACTATTTTCATTATACCGCTGTTTCCGTTAAACATGAATTGACCTCCTCAATTTTATTGTAACTATTTAAGCTGGAAACTCCGTCACCTCGGCACACCTAAATTCCCATATCGGCAACTGAAAAATAAAATTGAGGGATTTATG
This sequence comes from Candidatus Zixiibacteriota bacterium, assembly GCA_044870015.1. Lineage (GTDB taxonomy): Bacteria > Zixibacteria > MSB-5A5 > DSPP01 > RBG-1 > RBG-1. The sequence goes on along the minus strand of JBIOYE010000066.1, from coordinate 672 downwards.
GACTTTGGAAGTTATTTTGACAAGCTATAATTACTAAAAATGCCGGCTTAAATAAAGTGATATTTTAGGCCGGGACGGACGCGGATTTAGATACCAATTTAGTTTAAATAATACTTCTCCCTTTTCCAGATAAAGAAATCAGGAAATATTCCTCTCCAGATAATAAATTAGATAACCCCGAAACTTCTTAATGCTTTGTCTCTATTCCTTAAATACTCAAGTATTAGCTGCCAGCCGCCTTTGGCTTATAAATAGCCCCTAAAATTCCTCCACAGATAATAGATACCAGTAAACCGTAAATAACCCACCAGACTAAAAGAGAACTGGGAGCCTTTAGGACTACAAAATAGGTGAAAAACATAGGCAGCTGTACGAATAAACCCATATAAAGCCCATAACGGATTCCTTGGGCCGCCCCGGCTTTATTGAGTTCATAACCTTTAACATAGATGAAACAGAACAACAACGCAAAAAAGAAGTCGGCTAAGAAGTGTCCGTAAGTCCGGCTTTGCATCATGGCTTCGTCATTCCACAAATAAGCTGTAGCCATATAATCCTTCTGTAAAAGCCCGCCATGGATAACAAATTGCAGAATCCCGTAAACGAAAAAAAGTACTACTACAGAAATCCAGAACTTTTTGTTATTCATTTCCCCTCCTGGTTAAAGGTTCA
>JBIOYE010000065.1:0-4373 GCA_044870015.1 Candidatus Zixiibacteriota bacterium | reverse complement strand
ACATTAGCTGTCAGCTTTTTCTTCTGAATTTCAATCTCAACGGAGAACCGGTGAAGCCAAAATGTTCCCGGATTTTTCTCTCCAGAAATCTTTTATAACTCTCCTGAATCAGCTGGGGATGATTGCTGAAAAAAACAAACTCCGGCGGCTCGATATCGGTCTGGGTCATATAATGAATTTTCACATATTTCCCCTTGACCGCGGCCGGCGGCTGCCTTTCGATTTCTTTGCCTATGATTTTATTCAAGCGATTGGTATCGATTCTTTTTTTTCGCTCCCGAAAAATTTCAGTAATCAAAACCAAACTTTTTATAACCCTCTTTTTGGTCTTGGCGGAAATATATAAGACAGGGACAAAATTTAAATTGGGGACTTTCCGGTAAATAGTTTCGGTATAGATATCCGAGGTCAGGCTCTCTTTTTCCACCAGGTCCCACTTGTTCACCAGAATTGCCAGCCCCTTCCCAGCTTCAATTATTTCGCCGGCAATTTTAATATCCTGATTCAGAAGCCCTTCCGGTCCCTCAATCAAAAGCAAAGCCACGTCACATCTCTGAATCGATCTTAAACTTCTGAGGGAAGTGAAATATTCCAGTTCATTTAGAATTTTGGCTTTTCTTCTCAATCCGGCAGTGTCAATCAGAGTATAGGCTTGCCCTTCATGCTCCAGTTGAGTATCAATGGAATCCCTGGTGGTGCCGGGAACTTCTGAAACAATCAGCTTCTCTTCACCTAAAAGGACATTGACAAAAGAAGATTTTCCTACGTTGGGACGGCCCAAGACCGCCACTTTGATCCCTTCCTCAATTTCAGCTACCTCTTCTTCTTCCGGCAGATGTGACACTATCTCATCCAGAAGGTCTGCCACATTGTCGCCGGACACGGCTGAAACCGGAAAGGGTTCTCCCAGACCCAATTTATTCAAGACATGAATTTCATTTACCTGAGAAGGAGTATCCACTTTGTTAGCAACCAAGATCACTTTTTTCTGAATCTTTTTTAATTTTTTGGCAATCTCCAGATCAGGGGCCTGGGCTCCCACCTGATTATCCACCATAAATAAAATCAAATCCGCCTCGGAGATGGCGATTTCGGCCTGGGCTTTGACCTGTTTTAAAATCAAATCCTCGGTCTGGGGAACTAACCCACCGGTATCCACCAGATAAAAGGATTTGCTGTTCCACTCGGTCAGATGGTAATTTCTGTCCCGGGTCACTCCCGGTATGGGAGAGACTACCGCTTTTCTTTTTTTGATGATGCGGTTGAATAGAGTGGATTTGCCGACATTGGGCCGGCCGATTATGGTTATAATGGGAATAGTCATATTGTCCTATGATAATAAAAAAAACCTGTTTAGAAAAGTGAATGTCTGATTCGAGAGGGATGGAAATGATTTAAGCGAGTCTCTTATTTATTACCCTGGTCAGTGATTAAAATTACTTTGGCGCGGCTTAAGGTTGCCAGATTTTCAGCGGTCAAAATATTTGGCAGATTATCCACGCTGACCACAATACTGCAGCCGTCTTCTGCTATCTTTAAGGCCTTCAGGTATTGGGGCTTGTCTCCTACTCTATGATAATCGCTGGCGGCAGTGGCATATTCCACAATTCCCCAGGTGTTGGCCCAGCTTCTTTCCAGCCAGGAGATGCCGTAGATTTCTTCTCCATTGGGGTTCACAATTTTGGGGACCAAATGAAGAGGAAAATTCAGCCCGCTGGCATCTATTATTAATCCAGTAAAAACTTCTGCGGAATTAGAGGGTAAATTTTGACTGGAAAGTTCTTTTAATTTTTCACCGGAAGGAGGCAATAACAAATCCATAATTTTTCCCGGGAGAGGCAGTTCCACGTCAATTTCACAATCGCCGGATTGGGTATAGCGGGGTTTGTCCATCATTTTGAATTCTTTGGAGATTAAATATTCCAGTTTTTTCAGCTGGGATTTATTGAGCTGGTCTTTGACTAAAGTTTTGCAGTTTGAATTCAGGTTTAGCATGGTTTCATACAGCTTATGGACGGCATCTTTGCGAGCTTCGGTCAAGCTACCTTTAGCGGATGAACCTTTGGGTCCGATTCCGACGGCGGAAATTTTATATTTGCCCCAGTCCATTTCTCCGGGTCCTACTTTTTGGATTAAAATAAGGACGGAATAGGAAAAATTATAGAAGATTAATAGACCTAAAACTATGCCGAGAAATTTTTTCATTTTCATCTTTCATTGGTAGTCACAACCTTTAGGCTGCCTTATTCAATGACGCAGGCTAAAGCCTGCGGCTACCTTTTAAAAGAGCGGGCGAAGGGAATCGAACCCTCGACGTCAACCTTGGGAAGGTTGCATTCTACCGCTGAATTACGCCCGCGTAATCTTTTACTACTGTGTAATTACGAACAAATATGGGGTATAACGCAGGGGGATGTCAAGGATAAAATGGTTGGGCAAGCTCACTATCAATGGTTCGTCTATGCTCACCATGATGGTTCGGCTTCGCTCACCATCTATCAAGCTGCTGGGTGGATGGCTTCGGTTCGACTTTTATTTACCGGACAAAGGTACTCTTCACTCGTTTTGACTTGATGAAATAGGGAACCCAAATACACGCACCCGCGACACTTCTGAAAACCTCAGTCATGGCGGAAGTATTATCCTGCTGTGCCACAGCCGGAATTAGGCCGGCAAGAAAAAAGTCGGCTACTACAAAACCCAAATTGGTCAGCAAATAAATTATGGCTAGCTTGGGGAAAAATTTCCGTTTTTGAAATAATAAAACGACCAAAATTACGCCAAAGAAAACGAAGAACAGGTTGCCCACCAATTCTCCTATCAATAGGGGTGCCCAGAGGGGATGGTAGGCTGCTGAAGTCGGGGTGGTAAGAACGGACCAGGTTTGTGGAGCAAAGACCGGGACGACATCTCTGAGAGTGAACAGCAAAACCCTTAATGAGGCAAAGATAAGGCCGAGGGCCACAAATATCAGCCATCCGCCGATTTTGTCGTAGCCTGGCTGACCTGTTTGCGGTTGCGGTTGCTGTTGTCGAATTGTATCGGTATAGGTTGGTTGCATCTGCCCCTCCTTTAATGATGGTTCGACTACGCTCACCATGATGGTTCGATTACTCTCACCATCTATCGTCAAAGTTAAGGGGAAGTTAATGCCGGAGGAAGGAAAAAATTTAATCCCGGGCTGAGGACTACAAAGGCTACGAGCTCATTCCTGCCAAGTCCAGGTAACTGACAAAACCGGAACTTTGTCTGTTGATATTGAATAGCCGTTATCAAATACGAAATAGTATATGTCCGAATGGTCAGGGACAAAAGTGAACTCATATGATTTTACTCTCTTGGCGGATACATATGGAGTCCTGGAACCGCCTTCATTGAAAGCTTTATAGTTTTTTTGGTCAAAAACGTAGAAGGTAATACCGTATCCGGCCGGTTCAACAAAACTTCCTTTAACCATATTGTTTGTCTTCCCATTCACATTCAACATGATTTTCTGGGCAGAATGAGTGCCCGCCTTTACTGTCATAGGGTCTTCATTAAACAATTCCAGTTCCCCTTGGAAGGGCTTCTTTGCTGCCGGCGGGGTCTCTTCCGGTTGGAAAGAATTTTGTCTTGACACTTTTTCTTCCACCGTGGATCCAGTAATGGGGCCGTCTATGACCACGTATGCAATAGTCACCAATATTCCGAGGAAAATCCCGATGAGGATGTATTTGCCTTTATGATTCAGGCGTTCACCCGACTGTTCGATTGCGTTCGCCATATAGTGGTTCGACTGTGCTCACCATGATGGTTTCCGCCTTGGCGGACTCACCATCTATCCATTAATCGTCAAGGTTACGGGGAAGTTTATGGCGGGGAAGGAAAAAATTAGGGGGGATTGAAACTCCCTCTCCTTAGAGGAGAGGGCTGGGGTGAGGTCAAGAAATTGAGGTTAAGACATCTCCCCACATTGAGGACAACATGGGTCTACGAGCTTCTCAAAGGTTTTTTACTTTTAAATAGCGAAGACTTTGTTTTATATTGACTAAAGAAATTGCGATTTGTATATTTAAAAAATATGGGGCGCTTTGAACTTGATAAATGGTCCGTTAGAGATATAATAGACCTGTCTAAGAGAGGTCGCCTCAATACACAACCTGAGTATCAGCGTTCAAGAGTGTGGAACGACGAAGAAAAATGCGATTTGATTGATTCCGTATTGAACGAGCTTCCAATCGGTTTAGTAATGTTGAATGTGATTCCTTTCACAGAAGAAGGGAAAAAACTTGAAAAATTTGATGTTGTAGATGGGCAACAGCGAATAACTACACTCATAAGCTATAGAGATGCGACGGAAAATTGGTCAGCAAAAGGTATAAAGTCCCGGCCCG
>JBIOYE010000064.1:0-6334 GCA_044870015.1 Candidatus Zixiibacteriota bacterium | reverse complement strand
TCGGTGGTGTGTCCGGAGCAGTCACTCTTTTGATGGGAGCATCTAAGTACTCAAAAGCTTCTTCAGTGATAATCGAGGAAATCTCTCCGGCCACCCCTCCGGTCTTGGGAGCTTCCTGAACTATGATTGCTCGGCCGGTCTTTTTGACTGATTCTAAAATGGTTTCTTTGTCTATGGGCAATAAAGTCCGCATGTCGATGACTTCACATTCAATTCCTTCTTTGGCTAATTTTTCAGCCGCTTCCAGAGATTTGTGCACCATTAACATATAAGCCACTATAGTAACATCTTTTCCTTTTCTTTTGATTTCTGCTTTTGCTAAGGGAACCGTGAAGTCGGTATCCGGAATTTCCTGTTTGATACTGCGGTAAAGCTTTTTATGCTCAAAGTAAATGCAGGGATTCTCGTCCCGGATAGCGGCTTTTAAAAGCCCTTTGGCGTCATAAGGGAAAGCCGGTGCGATTACTACTAGACCGGGGCAGTGTACAAACCAAGCTTCGTTTATTTGAGAATGGTATAATCCTCCACCCACTTCTCCACCACAACAGACTCTGATTACTAAAGGAACTGAAAAACTTCCCCCGGAGCGGTATCTCAATTTGGCGGCTTGTTGGATGATCTGGTCCATACCGGGGGTGATAAAATCCGAAAACTGAATCTCCGGGACCGGCCTTAATCCCATGGCAGCCGCACCGACCGAAGACCCTACGATTAGATTTTCAGACAAAGGACTGTCGATGACCCGCATGGGACCGAACAGGCTTTGCAAACCCCGGGTGGCTTTGAAAACTCCGCCGTAGATACCGATATCCTCGCCGATGACATAAACCCTTTCATCTCTTTCCATCTCCTCTTTCATGGCTTCGTTGATAGCGTCAATCAGAGTAACCGTCCTCATTTCAACCATCCTTTCACCCAGTCCTCAAAGGTTCCGGGAGCATAAACATCATCCAAGGCTTCTTCCGGTGCCGGTAGCGGGGATTTGTCAGCGAATTCAAAGGCTTCTTCTAATTCTTTTTCTATATCTGCTACCATCTTGGTTTTATCTGCCGGTGTCAACATCCCTTGGTCCATCAGATATTTTTCAAATCTGGGCAGGGGGTCCTTTTTTTTCCATCCTTCTAATTCATCTTTGGGTCGGTAGTCGGCCGGGTCAATTTCAGAGTGCCCGTACCAGCGGTAGGTTTTGCATTCTACCATGGTGGGGCCTTCGCCCCGTCTGGCTCTGGCAATGGCTTCTTTGACAGTCACATAAACCTGAACCACATCATTTCCATCAATGGTGATTCCGGGGAAGCCGTAAGCTTTAGCCCGGTCTGAATAATCAGTAATGGCGGCCTGCAAGCGGGCCGGCACCGATTCGGCCCAGAGGTTGTTTTGACAGATATAGACTATGGGTAATTTCTGGACTCCGGCAAAATTCATGGCTTCGTGCCAGCCGGCTTGGGCGGTGGCTCCTTCTCCGAAGAATCCCAGACCGATATTATCTTCACCTCTTATTTTGAAAGCCAGGGCACAGCCGGTCACTACAATGGTCTGGGCGGCCATGGTTGAGGCGGGAGTGATGATTCTGTATTCCAAACCTCCGTAGTGACACGGATGACATTTACCCTTATCCATACCGGTTCTTTTAGCCATCAGATGGGCCAGCATATTTTTCAAAGGTATGCCGCGGGTTATGCTGCAGCCGATTTCCCGGTGGGAAGGGCCGATGGCATCTGTGGGTCTGGATAAAAAAGTAGGAACCACGGTGGTGGCTTCCTGCCCTACGGCTGAAAAGTAAGTTCCTAAAAGTTTCCCCTGCCGGAAGAATTTCCGGTTGGCTTCATCTACCGTCCTGGTCTTTAATAAATAGTAGTATAGCTTCTTTCCTTCCTCGGCTGAAAAAGGAGCCGAGAGTTTTTCTTTGGCTTTACCGGCTATTTTGGTGTTGACTGGCATTTTAAACTCCTCTTTTCAATTTGTCTTTTGCTTGATAGTCTTTGCTTTCTAAATTAGTTATCGCAATTATAAATTCAATTTTTTAATATTAAATTGAAATTTGTTTTACCAAGTTAGTAATTATAAACATTTTTTTAAAAAAAGCAACCAAATTTGCAAAAAATTTAATCTATGTATTTTCCGGAATTGAGCTCTTTTTGTTTATGGGCCTGCGGTTAACTTTAGACTCATTTGTACCATATTTTTTCACTAACCCATAGTTATCCAACAACTTTCAAAATAAAGTTTTTTTAATTTTTGTCAAATTTTTAGGGCGGGCTTGGACATAAATTGACAGTGCAGGAATTTTAATTTATATTGATTTTTCTAAAAACTATGCCGGAAGAAACCGCCAAAAACCGCTTAGAAGCCGAAAATCTGCAGCTGCGCCAAGCCGTGGAGGAGCTTTCCATTTTGAATGAAATCGCCTTTGCCATCGGCTCCCAGACCGAGGTGGATAAAATCAGCGAGCTGATTGTCAGTAAATGCACCAAAAAAATAAAAGCCGAGCAGGGTTGTATTTTGCTTTTATCCGAAGACCAGAATTCCCCTTTTAAGACCTATGTCAGGAAAATAGAGCATGCCAGCAAAGTAATACCGATTCACTTAGGTACCACTTTGATGGGCTGGATGATTAAAAATCAAAAACCTTTGATTATAAATGACCTTTCCTCTGACAAGCGCTTTCAAAACCTGCAAGTCAAGGAGGGAAATTTTCACTCTATGCTGATGGTTCCGCTGAAACTGAAAAATAAGCTAACCGGACTTTTATGCCTGTTTAATAAAGAGGAGGAATTTTCAGCGGAAGACCAGAGATTACTTTCTATCATAGCAGTTCAGTCCGCTCAGGTGATTGAAAACGCCCGTCAAGTTGAAATAGAGAAAAAATTTCAAGAAATGGAAAAAGAACTTTTGGTTGCCAAAGAGATTCAAATCCGGCTTTTGCCTAAAGAGGCACCTCAAGTCGATGGATTTGACATTCAGGGCTATACACTGCCGACTAAGCAGGTGGGTGGTGATTATTTTGACTTTATTGAATTGCCGGATAAAAATCTGGGCGTGGCTATTGCGGATGTCTCCGGCAAGGGGATGCCGGCCGCTTTGCTGATGGCTAATTTTCAGGCTACTTTGAGAAACCAGAGTTTGGCAAAAAATTCTCCCTCTGAAATGGTTTCCAATTGCAATAATCTGGTCTGTAAGTCAGTGGAAAAAGGGCAGTTTGTCACTTTTTTCTGGGGAGCTTTAAATGCCAGCGAAAAATCTTTTACTTTTGTCAACGCCGGGCATAACCCTCCTTTTATCTTTGATAGGAAAGGGGAGATTTCCAGATTGACAGACGGTGGTTTGATTTTGGGACTTTTGGAAAATGTTCCTTTTGAGCAGAAAAAAGTGAAACTTAGTTCCGGGGATTTGCTTTTGCTCTTCACCGATGGCATAACCGAAGCAATGAATGAAACTCAAGCCCAATTCGAGGAAGAGAGATTGGTTAAAGTGGTGGAAGAAAGTCGGAACCTAAATTCCGACCAGATTATCAAAAAAATAACTCAGGAAGTTTTATCTTTTCAAGGATTACAGCCCCAGTTTGATGATTTAACATTAGTGGTGATTAAGGTTCAAGAGTAATGCTCGATTTTCTTCTGATATCGATGATATGTCTGATCTGGGGCTCCACCTGGCTGGGAATCAAAATCGGACTGGAAGACTCACCCCCCTTTCTTTCCAGCGCCTCACGATTTCTGATTTCATCCTCATTTCTGTACCTATTGATTCGGCTAAAGAAACTCCCTATTCCCAAGAGCAACTGGCCTAAGATCATAATTCCCGGCTTTTTGCTCTATGGTCTTTCTTATGGTTTGGATTACTGGGGGATTCAGTATATCGCTTCCGGCTTGGCGGCGGTTTTATTTGCAACTTTACCTTTTTTTGTGGCTATTTCTGCACATTATATGCTGGGGAATGAAAAATTGAGTTGGATTAAAATCTTTTGCTTGGGTGTCGGGTTTCTAGGTGTGGTAATAATCTTCCGGGACCAGATTCATTTTTCCGCTTCTCTGAAAAGTATTTTGGGGATGCTGGCTTTGATTGTAGCCGCTTTCTCGGCCGGCATTTCAGGGGTTTTCACCAAAAGAGACCTGCACCACCTTGACCCCATTGTGATCGCCTGTTTCCAGATGCTGGTGGGGATGGTCTTTCTGCTGGTAATGGGTCTTTCCTTTGAGAATCTCTCCAGCTTCAAAATAACTTACAAATCTGTCGGAGCTGTTCTGTATTTGGCTTTCTTCGGCTCGGTTGTGACTTTTGTGACTTATTTTTGGCTTTTAAAAAGAATCGAAGTCACCAAGCTGTCTTTGATTGCCTTTGTGACCCCTATTTTAGCTTTAATTTTAGGGGCAGTGGTGAAAAACGAGCGCATCTCCCTGCCCTTGATTTTGGGCTCTTTTTTGGTTATTTTAGGGATAGTAGGTTTGAACTTTTTAGCTCCCAGAGCGAAAAAACCTTAACATTTTCTATCTTATTTTGTCATAATTAGTCAGGAGATTTAAACTTTAGGTAATTAAATGATTGGTAGAGAAATTTCACATTACAAAATTTTAGACCAGATCGGACAGGGTGGCATGGGGGTAATTTACAAAGCTCAGGATACCAAATTGAATCGCCTGGTGGCCTTGAAATTTTTACCCCAGAGCTTGACCCGCAGTTCGGAAGAAAAGAACCGCTTCATCCAGGAAGCCGTCGCCGCCTCGGCTTTAAATCATCCTAATATTGTCACTATCTATGAAATTGATGAGGTCGACGGAGATTCTTTTATTTCCATGGAGTTTATCGAGGGGAAGAATTTAAAAGATTTAATCCAGAATGGACCTTTGAGCTTAGAGCAGTTTTTTAATATCGCTTTTCAGACTGCGGAAGGTTTAAACAAAGCTCATCAAAGGGGCATTGTGCATCGGGATATTAAGTCGGAGAATATTTTAGTAAATCAGGACGGAATTGCCAAAATCACCGACTTCGGAGTGGCTAAGCTAAAAGGGGCGGCTGGCCTGACCTTGGCCGGCACGGTTCTGGGGACTACCGCTTATATGTCTCCGGAACAGGCCAACGGTGAAGAGGTGGACCAGCGTTCGGATATTTTTTCTCTGGGAATAATTTTTTATGAAATCCTGACCGGCCAGCTTCCTTTCAGGGGTATGCATCCTATGGCGGTGATGTATGCCATTGTCAACGAGGAACCCCTCTCTCCCCGCAGTTTGAGAGACGGAATCCCGGTGGGATTGGAAAATATTATCTCCAAAACACTGGCTAAAAATAAGGAAGACAGATATCAGAATTTGGCTTTACTCTTGGATGATTTGAGAACTCTGACCACCGGCGGGAAAATTGAAATCAAAAAAGCTGACGGGAAAGCGGAACTGAAATCCATCGCAGTTCTGCCTTTTAAAGATCTATCTCCCAATAAGGAAAACCAGTACTTTTCCAACGGTATCACGGAAGATATCATCACCGATTTATCGCAAGTCTCTCAGCTGAGAGTTACACCCCGTTCAGTAGTGGCTAATTATCAGGATAATAAGAAGGATTTAAAGCAGATTGGCAAAGAATTGAGCGTGGATTACATCCTGGAGGGTTCGGTCCGAAAACATGGGGAAAAAATCAGGGTTACGGCCCAACTGACTAATATAGCGGACGGTTTTCATCTGTGGGCCGAAAAATTTGACGGAGAATTAAAAGATATTTTTGAGATTCAGGAGACCGTCTCCCAAAAAATTGTAGAGGTCTTGAAATTAAAGCTGACCAAAACCGAAATTCAGGAGATCGCCAAAAAATCGACCGTAAATCCTTTGGCTTATGATTTTTATCTGAAGGGTCAGGAATATAATTACAAAGAGGGGAAAACCAATATCGATTTTGCCATGCGAATGTATGAGAAAGCTTTGGAAGTGGATTCTAATTATGCTCTGGCTTATGCCGGTCTGGCGGATTCTTACGTGAATAAATACATGGCTTATTATGATAGAAGCGTGGCCTGGCTGGAGGAAGCGGAACGGGCTTGCAAAAGAGCATTAAATTTAGATTCTGATTTAGCTGAGGCGCATCGGGCTTTGGGACGTGTGTATATGTTCAAAAAAAGACCCCAGGATGCCATTGCTGAATTTAAAAAAGCAGTGGAGTTGAAACCGGATTATTTTGAGGCCTATCGTTCATTGGGTTGGATCAACGAAGAGCTGGGAAATTTTGAGGAAACTATCGGGTATGCTAAAAAAGCCCTAGAGATTAAGCCCCTGGATAAAGAATCTCATCTGCTTTTGGGCTTGACTTATTTTGATATGAATAATTTTTCCGAAGCTTTGAAAATGTT
>JBIOYE010000063.1:0-9197 GCA_044870015.1 Candidatus Zixiibacteriota bacterium | reverse complement strand
CGAGGTAGAGGCAGTCTTAAGCGTCTGCGAAAAAGCTCTTTTGACTGATTCTATTTTTTCATATGGGATTTTCAGAGTTCTAACCACTTTTTCCAACTCCGAAAGGGAAGCGGACCTTTTATTCTTTGGCTGGACCAAGATAATCTTTTTGGCTTTGGGTGATAAGGTCTGTAAAATCTGAGCGTAATCTTTATCCTGCATTACGCCAAAAATGAAAATCATTTTTTTATTTGGCAATAAATCTAAAAAGGTTTTCCTCAAAATTTTAGCCGCAGCCGGATTGTGAGCCGCATCTAAAATTACCAAGGGTTTCTTTCTGTAAATCTGGAAGCGGCAGGGCCAGTTTATTTTTTTTAATCCTTCAGTTATAGCGGTATTGGGAATCTTGTAACTTCTTTTTTGTAATTCTCTAACTGTTAATAAACTTAGGGCGGCATTTTTGACCTGATGGGTTCCCAATAAATTCAATTCCAAATTCCGTAGACTCTTATTTCTAAAGCTCAAATCAAAGACAGTTTTTTCCAAGGAAGTTTTTTTAATTTTCCAAGCGGAATTTCCTTTGACAGGAATGAGGGGTGAATCTTTTTTCTGGCAGATAGATTTAATAATTTTCAAAGCTTCGGGTTGCTCCACTCCGGTTATGACAGGCACTTTTTCTTTTACTATTCCTCCCTTTTCAGCCGCAATCCGGGTTATTTTTTTACCCAAAATATCGGTATGCTCAAGGTCAATATTGGTGATTACGGTTGCCAAGGGGAGTAAGACATTGGTGGCGTCCAATCTTCCCCCTAATCCTGTCTCCACCACTGCCAAATCAACTCTCTTTTCAGCAAAATAAAGAAAAGCCAAAGCCGTATTTACCTCAAAAAAAGTGTATTTGTGTTCGTCAATTCTGTCTTTGCATTCTTTCACAAACTCCACCATAAATTCCTTTTCAATCGGTCTGCCGCAAATTCTGACCCTTTCGGTAAAATCAACCAGATGCGGGGAGGTGAATAACCCGGTTTTATATCCGGTTTGGCATAAAATAGCTTCCAGCATGGCACAGACAGAACCTTTTCCGTTAGTGCCGGCTACATGAATGGATTGAAATTTCAGATGCGGGTTACCTAAATAATTCAAAAAAGAAGCGATGTTGCTCAATCCTAATTTGATACCGAAAATCTGTAGACCAAATAAATAAGAGATAGCTTGTTGATAATTCATTTCAAGTGATAATATGTGAATTGGAACTTATTGGGGGCAGCAAGAGAGGTATTCCAACAAAAGAGAAACGGTTTTTTTCAGCTGGTTTCTTTCCACGATTAAATCCACAAAGCCATGTTCCAGGAAAAATTCCGAACTTTGAAAATCCTTGGGCAGTTCCTGGCCGATGGTTTGCTGAATCACCCGGGGTCCGGCAAAGCCCAAAAGGGCTTTAGGCTCGGCAATGATTACATCACCCAAAGAAGCGTAGCTGGCCATGACGCCGGCTGTAGTAGGATTGGTTAAAATAGAAATAAAGGGTAACCCCATTTTATTTTGTCTGGCTAAAAGGGAAGAAGTTTTAGCCATCTGCATCAGGGATAAAATCCCTTCCTGCATTCTGGCACCTCCGGAGCAGGAAACAATGACCAAAGGCATTTTTTTCTCCAGCGACCTTTCAATGGCCCGGGCCACTTTTTCCCCCACCACTGAGCCCATGCTGCCTCCGATAAAGGAAAAATCCATCACCCCGAAGCTGATTTTCCGCCCCTCAATTTTACCGATTCCGGCAATCAGGGCGTCATTGTGCTGGGTTTTTTTTCGGGATTCCTTAATTCTGTCCGGATATCTTTTGGAGTCCTTGAATTTCAGGGGATCGCCGGAAATTAAGTTCCGGTCAAACTCCTCCAAACCTCCTTCATCCAGAAGTAAATCAATGTAATCGGTGCTCTTGATCCGGAAGTGATATTTACATTTGCCGCAGACCCAGAAATTTCTTTCCAGCTCCTTGACATAGATAATCTCCCCGCAATCCTCACATTTAGTCCACAGCCCTTCCGGAATCTCCTTCTTGGGTTGGGCACTAACCCCTTCTTTTATTTTCTTAAACCATTCCATAATTTACCCTAGAATTTTAGCCAAAATTAAGCCATCTTCAGTCGGTTTTTGATAATATCTTTTTCTTCTTCCGACTTCATCAAAGCCAAAAGCCTGATACAATTTCAAACCAAATTGGTTTGATTCCCTGACCTCTAAAGTTACCTTTTTTACTTTTCTTTGACAAGCCCTATTTAGGATTTCCTGTAAAATTTTTTTGCCAATCCCCCGATTTCTGAATTCCGGATGAACTGCCAGATTGGCAATTTGAAGTTCCTCCTCAATTTCCCAGCAACAGCAGTATCCGGTCAGCTGGTTTTTTATTTTTGCCGCCCAAACCCAGGAAAATGGCAACTCCAATTCTGCCATAAAATTATCCTTCGACCAGGGGTCGGAAAAGCTTTGCTGTTCAATTTTAGCAACTTCATCCACATCCTCCGGCTGCATATCCTGGATTATTAATTTTTCGACCAGATCAGGCATTCTTTTTGGTTTTAAAAGCCACCGGTGAGATATATAACGGCTCCAGAGTTGACAGGTCTGCGACCTGCTGCTTTCTGAATTTTTCCATTCCTAATTTGGCCACTGCCACCCCGCTGGGTGAAAGAGTGACGACCTTTGCCAAAATATTTTTTTCGGCTGTCAGCTTATTCCAGCTCAGTCGGAAATTCTCATCCTCCAGAAGGATAAATAAAGCATCCGCCGGTATTTTTTCCACCATTTTATCCAGAGGGAGAAGCAGATACTCCGAGATTTTCTGCAAAGAACCATTCTGATTGGTATATAGCGCCGAATAGACCAAATTCTTTTTGGCATCAATAATCGGTACCACCAAAGTGTTGACCAAGTTAACCTGACTTGCCAGAGCATCCAAAGTGGGAACTGCCACAATCGGTATCCCGGTCGAAAAACTCAATCCTTTAATAAAAGATAAACCGACTCTCAATCCGGTGAATGAGCCCGGGCCCATGGAATAAGCCAGAGCTTGGAGGTCCCCGACCTTTAAATTTAAATCCGTCAAAGCTTGGTTTAAAACATCTACCTGGACTTCGGAAAGGTTTCCCTCCAGCTTTACTTTAACATCAGCGAGAACGTGGTTATCTTCGATTATTCCCAAAGCCAGAACAGATGAGGAGGTATCCAGACCCAGGATTTTCATATCTTTACTTTGGTTTTCTTTTCCTGAATTGTGATTTCTCTTTGGGTTTCAGACAGAATTTTTAGATTGATTTCGATTCTATCATCCGGTAGAAGCTCCCGGGCTTTCTCGGCCCATTCTATCAAGCAAACCCCGTTACCATAGAAATATTCTTCGTAACCTAAATTGATTAATTCCTGAACAGATTTCAAGCGATATAAGTCGAAATGATAAACCCTAAATTTTTCTGCCGGGTATTCATTGATAATCATAAAACTGGGACTGGTTACCAGCTGTTTCACCCCCAAACCTTCACAGATCCCCTGAATTAAGACCGTCTTTCCGCTCCCCAGAGGTCCGCTAATCGCAACCAGCATTCCCGCAGAAAGCTTTTGAGAAAATTCCCGACCCAATTTTTTAGTCCCTTCCGCAGAAGAGGAGACTAATTTAGTATCAGACACTTATTTTCTCTTGGGCTTTAAAATGGTGACTGGAAGAATCATCTCTTCCATAGAGATGCCACCATGCTGGAAAGTGTTTTTGAACTCCTTTTCGTATTCGTGAAATTTAGTGGGATAGACAAAATAATAATCTTCTTTGGCCAGAAGATAGGTAGTGGCGATGCCCAAAAATGGCAAACGGTAATCTTTGGGATTTTTAATCAAAATAGCCCCTTTGGGGTCGGTATTCAAATTATCACCGTATTTATACCTCAAATGAGGAGAAGTATCTCTTTTTCCATAAGCCAGATTAGCTCTGGTCCCCAGAACCGAGCCATGGTCGGTAGTAAAGACCACATTACAGTCCTGGGTTGACAAATATTTCAATATATCCAGCAGGGCAGAATGATTGAACCAGGATTTCATCAAAGAGCGGAAAGCGGCTTCATCCGGTGCAATTTCAATCAGAATCTCCGATTCGGAGCGGCCGTGAGATAGGATATCCAGAAAGTTAAAAACCAGAGAAAATAAGGGAACATTCATAAAGGAAGAGATTTTTTTGGCGATACTTTCACCTTCGGTGATATCCAGAATTTTGGCGTACTTAGCTTCAGACTTTAAAGCCACGCCCAATCTTTTCAGCTGGGCATCTAAAAGCTGTCTTTCATAACGATTGCGGCTATGTTCATTCTCATCGTCGGATTTCCAAACTTCCGGGAATTTCTGAGCCAGCTCGTCCGGGAAAAGTCCGCTGAAAATAGCGTTGCGAGAATAGGGAGTGGCGGTAGGCAAAATAGAATAATAAAACTCTTTTTTGATGTTAAAATATTCGTTCAAGACTCCCTCTACCGCCAGCCACTGGTCCAGTCGCATACAATCCAGAATGATGAAAAAGGTAGGTTTATTCTCCAACAAAATCGGTTGTAAAAATTTAGGCACCACATCTACTGATAAAAGCGGTCTTTCTTTTCCAGCAGAGCTGGATCCTCCTCCGGCGGGGGATTTAAGCCAGAGAGGGTACTCTCTTTCAATGAATTTGCCAAATTCCAGATTGCATTCTTTTTTTAAACCCTGATGGGTTTCAGTCAAGCTGGGCTCTCTGAAATTCTCTAACTCCAAATCCCATAAACAGAGCTGATGGTGAATATCAATCCAGTCCTTGGCAGTCAGCGCAAAGTTCAGCTTCCCTTTGAGCTGGTTGAACTGCTCGATATACTGCTTGACCACATGTTTTTCACGGATGGACTTTTCTTCCAGGATTTTTTTAGCCACCGACAAAATCTGGCTGGGGTTGACCGGCTTGGTGATGTAAAACGAAATTTTTTCACCGATGGCCTGCTCCATCAGACGCTCCTCTTCGGATTTGGTCACCATAATCACCGGCAGATTGGGAGAGATTTTTTTTATTTCCTCCAGGGTAGTCAGCCCGTCTTTGCCGGGCATCATTTCATCTAAAAGAACCAAATCGAAGTTGTTCTTTCCCACCAGCAAGACGGCATCCTCTCCGTTGGTGGCTTTGGTAACTTTATACCCTTTTTGCTCCAGAAAGATGATATGAGACCCCAACTGGTCAATTTCGTCATCTACCCATAAAACATTTTTAAGTTCGGTTGCCATAGAATTTTAGTTAAGGTAAAAAGAAGCCTTAGTCAAGGTAAGCTTCTTTACGCTATCGGAAAACTTACTATAAATACGGTTTTTTGGTTGGGAATGCTCTCCTCCAGAACAATTTTTCCTTGGTGATAATCCTCCACAATCCTTTTGGCCAAGGAAAGCCCCAATCCCCAGCCCCTTTTTTTGGTGGTATAACCGGGATGGAAGACTCGTTTTTGCTCCTTGGGAGGAATTCCCTTGCCGTTATCTACAATTTTCAGTGTCACCTCCTTGGCATCAGCTTCAGTGGAAATTTCAATCACTCCCTGTTTAGGGTCAACCGATTCCAAGGCATTTTTGATCAAATTTTCAATCACCCAGGAGACCAGTTCAGCATTGATTTTCAAGAGAGGCATCGGCTTCAAATCCATTTTTATACAAACCCCGGAGCCGGCATGGGGGAGACGGTTGCGAAAATATTTGACCACTTCCTCAATTATAGAATTCAAATCGGTTTCCTTCAATTCCGGGATGGAGCCAATCTGACTGAAGCGATGGGCAATTTTTTCCAGCCTTTGTAAGTCCTCTTCCATCTTGGAGACGGTCTCCTTCAAATTAACCGGTGAGCCGGCCGACTGCTCCTGCTTCAAAAGCTCCAGCCAACCCATAAGGGATGAGATGGGGGTCCCCAGCTGATGGGCGGTTTCTTTGGACATTCCGATCCAGATGGAATGCTGCTCTGATTTTTTGATGTTGCGGAAACTTATGAAAGTTATCAGAATGAATAAAGCAATCACTCCCACCTCCACAATCGGCATCAGATGCAGACGGGCGATAATTTCCGGGTCTCCGTAATGCAGATAACTTATAATGAAATCCTCCTTACCGTAAAAAATGGGAACCGGAGGATGGTCTTCATCTAATTTTTTGGCTATTTCTTTCAGTTTTTGTCTGGTCTGGAAAGTGGTATCGTCGGAGGCGATTCCCGGCACACCTTTCCAGGCCTGCGGTTCCCCGTCCGGACCGCTCACAATCAATGGGAAGTCCGACCTCTGGATGACTTCCTCAAATAAAAAACTGACTTCTTCGGTTCCGGCCGATTCGGAAGCCGCAATCTGCCACAAACGGGCATAGGCCGCCACCACCCGGCGTGAGTCCGCTTTTAGCTTATTGACTATATCCTGGGTGTAATAAAGGAAAACAGCGGCAATGACCAAAACTCCGAAGATTAAAAAAATCTTGAAAAATAGGGAGTAGCCTTTATACTCCACAATAAAACTTTCCCGGTCTTTCTTTTTAAACATAAGCTAGGTGAGTTCGCTTATCCCATGCATATACGGCCTTAAAACATCCGGTATAACTACGGTTCCCTTAGCGGTCTGGTAATTCTCCAGAATTCCAATGACTGTACGGGGCAAAGCCACTCCGGAGCCGTTCAAAGTATGCACGAATTCCGGTTTGGAATTGGGGGTAGGTTTATACTTTATACTCATTCGTCTGGCCTGGAAATCCTCAAAATTGCTGTTGGAAGAGACCTCTAGATATTTTTCCATCCCCGGAGCCCAGACTTCAATATCATAACATTTAGCTGCGGCAAAACTCAAATCTCCGGTGCACAGAAGCCTGACTCTGTAGGGCAAACTCAGAAGCTGTAAAACCTCTTCGGCATTTTGCAGAAGTTTTTCTAATTCTTCATAAGATTTCTGGGGCTCGACGATTTTAACCAACTCCACTTTATCAAACTGGTGCACTCTTATCATCCCTTTGGTTTCCTTGCCGTAAGCACCGGCCTCCCTTCTGAAACAGGCGGTGTAAGCAGAATAGTAAATCGGCAAATCCTCTGCCTTCAAAACCTCATCCCGGTGCAGATTTGTCACCGGAACTTCCGCAGTGGGAATTAGAAAATAATCATCATTTTTCAATAAATACATATCCTCTTCTAATTTGGGTAGTTGTCCGGTACCGGTCATAGAATCTCGATTTACCAGAAAGGGAGGAAAGATTTCTTTATAGCCATGCTTCTGGGTATGCAGATCCAGCATGAAATTGATAAGAGCCCGTTCCAGAAGAGCTCCTTTCCCGGTGAATAGAATGAAGCCGGAACCGCTGATCTTGGAAGCCCTGTGGAAATCCAGGATTCCCAAAATTTGGCCAAGTTCCCAATGAGGCAGAAGTTTGAAATCAAATTTTTTAATCTCCCCCCATTCTTTAACCAGCTTGTTGACACTCTCATCCTGTCCCACTGGCACCGACGAATGTGGTATATTAGGAACTCTGAGCAACCACTGCTCCAGTTGTTGTTCCACCTCTCTTAGGTTTTGGTCCAAAACCGTGATTCTATCCGAGACCGTTTTCATCTGGGCAATTTCTTTATCCTTGTTTTTCCCTTCTTTTTTCATCTGGGCGATGATTTTGGAATACTCATTTCTTTTCTGCTTCAAGCTTTCGGCTTCCAGCAAATTTTTTCGTCTCCGCTCATCCAAATTGAGAATTATATCCAGGTCCAGCTTCTCTTTCTTGTTTTTGATGGCCTCCCTTACTTTGTCAGGGTTTTCCCGGATGAATTTCAAATCCAGCATTATTTATCCTTTTTTGATTTTTGAATTAAAATAATTAATTTGCCGTTGGAGGATAATTTAATAAGAGTTTTCGACAAAAACAAAAGATTTCTAGGGATTTACTGCAGACCGTGTGGGGTGATTGGAATTTGCCTGGTTTGCCACTATACCTGAGGCAAAAGCTAGACCCAGAAAGACAAAGAAAAATTGAAAGGTGAAATTCTGATAGAAAATATTGGCTGCCATAAGACCGCAGAACCCCGATAGAAACCCTAATCCGATTACCTCTTTATGATATCCGGTTGAGTTTCTGAAAAAACGCAGAATCTGCCTGAATGTGAAAATATAAAAAGAAATGTAGATTATAAAGCCGATTATTCCGGTTTCGGATAAAATGGTCAGAAAAGCCGAATGGGCATTATAATATTCGAATCCGGGCTTGAAATATTTTCCATAGGCCTCCCCAAAGTTACCGATGCCGACTCCGGTCAAAGGATGAGACAAAAACATCCCAAAGGCAGATTTGACCAGATATAAGTGAATTTGGCGAGATTCCATTTCTTCCAGCCGGGCCGAGACCACGAAATAAGTATACTGATAGATCTGGGCAAAAAAGATTATGAAAACGATTAAGGCAAAAGCTAAATATTTAAGGTTGCCTCTCCTGAAAATCTGAGCTCTTTTATACCAGGCCACTACTAAAAGTCCGGTGGTAAGCCCCATCCAACCGCTGCGGGATAAAGTCATAATAAAAACAAAAAAAACCGTCAGGGTGGCCAGCAAAAACCAGAAGAATCTCTTGTTCTTTTTGAGTTTGGCAAAATATATAGTGGAGCAAAAGAAAAAAGGAAAGACGGTGTTTAAAAAACCGGCGAAATTATTGGGGTCCCCGAACAAGGAATAAATTCTCTGTCCGAAAAGCCTTTGAGCCACAGTTTGGCCGGGTGTAGTCATAGAATAGATGGGGCCAAAGATCACCCGGTCGATATCAAAGCCGATGAAGCTGCCCAGATACTCTGCCAAGCCATACAGACACAAGATAAAACCGATAACCATCCAGTGCCGGGTAAATTTAACCAAATCTTGCCGGTTTTTGACAAACTGGACTATCAAAAATAAGATCAAAAATAAAGTCAGATGCAGAATGGTTACCCTCATACTCTTGACCGGATTGAGGGAGAAAATGCCGCTTAGTAAAAAAGCCAGAATCAGAACAAACCACAGAATCAAAAGCTTTTGTGTTTTTTTCTCTATTTTAAAACCATCCTTAAGGCTCAAAATCCCCCAGATATAAAAGGCGCCAAAAGAAAAAAGCATGACCGGTCTTAGGGCAAAGCCGATTTTCCACATCATTTTTTCCACAGGAGCAGTATAGATCAACAACAAAGCCAAAAATGAAGTCAGAGA
>JBIOYE010000062.1:0-4190 GCA_044870015.1 Candidatus Zixiibacteriota bacterium | reverse complement strand
TCTCCCAGCCTTATATTGTAGCCCTGATGACCGAACTGCTTAATTTAAAAGGAGGAGAAAAAATTTTAGAAATAGGAACCGGTTCCGGCTATCAGGCGGCAGTTTTGGCAGAAATCTGCTCCCAGTTATATTCCATCGAAATTGTCGAGCCGCTGGCCCTGAAAGCTGATGAGACTTTAAAAAGATTAGGATATAAAAATGTGGAAGTCAAAGTGGGAGATGGGTACCAGGGCTGGGAGGAACATGCTCCTTTTGACGGAATAATTTTGACCGCGGCACCCGACCACATTCCCCAGCCGTTATATGACCAGTTGAAGCTGGGAGCCAGAATGGTGTTACCGATCGGAAACGGGAACCAGGAATTAATGGTGGTAACCAAAACTCCGGAGGGAATGAAAAAAGAGATAGTTCTTCCGGTAAGATTTGTGAAAATGACTGGTGAAGCGGAGACCAAATAAAAGGCAACAACGGTTCCATTTTATGCAACTTTGTGGCGGGTCATCCGTCTAATTAAATAGATGGTAAGAAGGAGTTTGTATGGCCAAAAGGATCTATAGAAATACCCAGGATAAAATAATCGCCGGAGTCTGCAGCGGGGTGGGGGAATATCTGGATCTGGACCCGGTTTTGGTACGGGTCATCTGGCTAATTGCAGTTTTGGGCTTTGGGACCGGTATTCTGGCCTATATTCTGGCCTGGATTTTCATTCCCAAAAAACCGGAAAATTTAGCTCAAGCAAAAACTACTTAAATTACAGCCATTTGGAAATCACCAAGGAGCAGAGATGAACAAGAGACTTTATCGTTCTCGTAAAGATGTCATGATTGCCGGGGTTTGCGGGGGGATGGCGGAGTATTTTGATATCGACCCGGTCATAGTCAGATTGCTTACAGTACTTTTGGTGTTTGCCGGAGGAGCCGCTATCCTGATTTATCTTCTGGGCTGGCTCATTATTCCTAAAGCACCGGAGGGGAATGAGGCTGTCGTCACAACCGAAGAAGCCCCCAGTTCAGAGACACCTGAAGACAAAGGGAACCGGGGCCGGCTGGTGGCCGGTTTGATTCTACTAATCTTCGGATTTATTTTTCTGGCCAGTAATTTCATCCCCTGGTTTCAGTTCGGTAAATTGTGGCCCCTGCTTTTGATTGTCATTGGAATCGTAGTAATTTTCAAATCGGCTTAAGATGAATATCAAAAAAATCCGCAACGGAATAATTTTAATCTCAATCGGTTTGGTCCTGCTCTTAAATAATTTAGGACAAGTGGGATGGTCGGTATGGTGGTCAATTTTAAAACTCTGGCCCATTTTCCTGATGGCCTGGGGGATCGAGCTAATCTTTCGCAACAGCAAGCTCAACTTATTGGCACTATTATCACCCCTAATATGGGGTTTGGTCATTTTAGGACCCGCTCTCTCGGGCGAACACCGGGATATTAACTGGCTTTCTGACCCTCAATATTTCCACTGGGAGGTGGAAAAGCCCGGCAAGGTCAAAGAAATCAGCGTGGTAATAGATATAGGGGGGAGGGAGCTAAATTTATCCGGAGGTGCCCAAAATATTGCGGTTTGTAGTTTGACTTACTTTAATGAGAAACCGGAATGTAAATGGACCGTTGAAGATTCCCGGGGAATTTTAGAAATTTACCAAAAAGATAAAATGCCCTTTGCTATTCATTTTGACTCTCCCGAGAATGTTTCCAAGATTATCTTTAATAACGACCTCCCCTTGGACCTCCAAGTTTTTTCCAGGGTTTCCGAAGCCGAATTGGATTTGAGTCAGCTGAATCTGAAAAATTTAGACCTGGATTTAAGAGTTAATGCAACTGAAGTGAAACTACCCTTGAAACCAGGAGAGCTGAATTGTAAAGTGAAATCTAAGGTCGGGCATCTGAAATTAAAAGTTCCCAAAGAGGCCGGATTATCCATTCTAAATATGACCAAACTTGCCAGCAGTTCCTTTTCGAATATCAGTTTAGTCCATACCCCAGAAGGGTTTATGACTTCCGACTTTGCCAAAGCTAAATCTAAAATTAATCTCGTTATCAAAGGGAAAATCCTGCAGTTAGAAATTGAGACTTACTGATGGGTTTAATCTGCATTTTGTCAGACTAAAGCTTTATTATCCAGACTCACTCAAAAAAATCTCCCTAATAACAAAAAAGTAACCTCCCAAAAACTGGGAAGTTACTTTTCTTTTAGGGCTTAGATTATACTTACGAGGCCTTGTTCATGATATGCTGGTCCAGAAACTCTCTGACTCTGTTGTAAGCTTTGATCTGGTTTTCTTTTTTGCGTAAACCATGCCCTTCGTCCGGGAAAATCATATATTCCACTACACCACCCTTTTTCTTCAACGCATCCACAATCTGGTCAGATTCCTGTTGTTTGACTCGGGGGTCGTTGGCACCCTGAATCACAAACAGAGGTCTTTGGATTCTGTCAGCAGAAAACAAGGGGGACCTTTCTTTCAAGAACTTCTGGTCTTTTTTGGGGTCTCCCACTTCGCGATGGAAATATTTTATAAACGGCTCCCAGTAAGGAGGTACGCTGGCTAAGAGTGTTTGCAGATTAGACGGTCCACAGATATCCACTCCGGCAGCAAAAACATCGGGAGCAAAAGTTAAACCTGCTAGGGTCATATAGCCCCCGTAGCTTCCTCCTAAGATCACGACTTTGGAAGTGTCCACATAATCTAAAGTTGCTAAAAATTTCTTTCCCCACACTACATCTTGTAAAGGAGCACCACCCCAATCATGATCATCCAATATATGGTAGGTTTTCCCGTAGCCGGTGCTGCCCCGGACATTGGGAAGCAAAACCACATAACCGTTATTTATCAGATACTGTCTCAAGGGGGAAAAGTTCTTGGTGGACTGAAACATCGGTCCCCCATGCACTTCAATAATCACCGGCCTTTTTTCGCCCGGCTTCAGGTTGACCGGTTTGTATAAATAAGCCGGTACCTGCTTTCCGTCAAAAGTGGGATAACGCACCAGTTCCGATTCGGACAGGTTTCTCTGGTCGATTTCTTTAGGTAGGCTGTTGGTCAGCTGCTGATTTTTATTATTCTGTAAATCCACTATGTACAGATTGGTGGGCTGGCGGTCGCCGTTGAAATAGTAAATCAAATATCTTTCCGAGCGAGAGAAATCCAGCCCTTTTATCTCACCGTTGGGGAGCTGGGGTAGAGGAACTTCCTGATTGGCCTGTACATCCATTATCTTGATTTTGGTGGAGCCGTCCTCATTGATGCCGGTCACAAAGTATCTGCCGTTAAATGAAAATCCGGCTGAAATCATATCCCAGTCTGGTTCTTCTATGGTTTCGACTGCTTTGGTAGCCAGATTGATTCGTTTCAGTTTCATAAATTCGCTGTCTTTATCATTCACAAAGTAAAGCCATTTGGAATCCGGCGAAAAAGTAACCGGGCCATTGACAATTTCTCCCTGTCCCTGATGTTCGGTCAGGTTTTCCATCTTTTTGCTTTCAATATCATAAAGCAAGGCATCCATATCGGTAGCAACGTAAAATAACGAGAAAGCCAACTTTTTACCGTCATCCGACCAGTCCGCAAAAGATTCGCTTCCCTGGGTCTGATACAGCATCTCTGATTTTCCGGTATTGAGATCCATTTTATAAATATCAAAAAGTTGGGGAATCCTTTGGTTCGTCATATACAAGAAACTGTTGCCGTCTTTAGCCCATTTTAAAAACTCAGCCCGGACATTGGCTCCAGTGGTCAACTCCGTAGCCGTGCCTCCTTGGGCAGGCATGATAAACAGATGGAAATTCTCATTTCCTCCTTCATCCTGCCCGTAAATCATAGAATCCCGATTGGGGCACCAAGTCACGAAAACAATGGTATTCTTGGTCTCATTGGTTAGTTGCTTGGGATTCCCACCGCTGGTGGGCACAGTCCAGATATTGTGAACCCCGCTGGCATTGGAGATATAAGCAATAGTTTTCTCGTCCGGTGAAAAGGTGGCGCTGGAGACTGATTTATAGTCGAAAAAAGTCTCCAGGGGGTAATTTTTGAATTTAGGGGTCTGGCTACATTGCCAGATTAGAGTCAAACACAAAAAAGCACTGACTACATAAATGGTTTTCCTCATGATTGTTCCTCCTTTGAAGCTATTGTTCTTGTTAAATTTTTCACAATATAATACTTCTCATACCTAATTGTCAAGAC
>JBIOYE010000061.1:0-3050 GCA_044870015.1 Candidatus Zixiibacteriota bacterium | reverse complement strand
CCTCTTTGCCGTAAGTTTTTATCTGCCCGAATTGCGCCTCGAATTTCTTGATATTGTCATCCAGAGCGTTCAATAGCATCTTGGCGTGCGAGGGGGTCATAATTATTCTGGCATAAACTTTGGTTTTAGGCACACCCGGCATGACCCGGCAAAAATCTATTATCACCTCCGAAGGTGAATGGGTGATTAGTGCCAAATTGGAATAAATTCCTTCGGATTCTTTCTCGGTCAATTCTACATTTATCTGCTGTTGCTGTGGTTTGGGTTCCATATTTTCTCCTTTTATGGTGAGTTTAATCGAACCATTATGGCGAGCGAAGTCCCTCCACGAGGGTCGGGATAAATCTAGCCGTTTATGATATGTTTGAGCAGTGTAATTAGTATCTCAATTATGTTTCATATTTACATTTTAGATTAATTCTAATATATTAGAAAAAAATCAAAATTCAATACTTACAGGTATGGAAAACAGATATAAGGAGATGGATATTCCCTCAACTGCCAGAGTGGAAGAAATCCTGAACGGGATTGGCGGGCAAAAAATTCTGGTTTTGGGGGATATTATGCTGGATGAATATTGGTGGGGAAATGTCTCCCGCATTTCGCCGGAAGCTCCGGTGCCGGTGGTAGAAGTCCTATCCGAAGAAGTGAAATTGGGTGGTGCCGCTAACGTGGCTTTGAATCTGAAAACCTTGGGGGATGAGCCCGTTTTGGTGGGGATTGTGGGGAATGATTCTAATGCAGATAGGTTGAAAAAAGTTTTGAAAAGAAATCATCTCTCGGATAATGGGATTTTTGTGGAGTCGAAAAGGAAAACTACGGTTAAAACCAGAATTATTGCTCACAGTCAGCAGGTGGTCCGGACAGATAGGGAGACCGCTTCTGAAATTTCTGACAAATCGGTTTCAAAACTAATTAATTTTATCAGAAAAAATATCAAGCAGATTCAGGGGATTATTATTTCTGATTATGGTAAAGGGGTGATTACTCTGAAACTTTTGGCTGAAGTAATAAAATTGGCCCGGCAGAATAAGGTTTTTATTGCGGTGGACCCGAAAGAGACCCATTTTATGAATTATAAGGGTGTCTCTCTGATTACTCCTAATCATCATGAGGCCGGTTTTGTTTCCGGTAAAAAAATTAAGGATGATAAAACTCTGGAAGAGGTAGGTTGGTGGATTATGAAGAAGTTGCAGACCGATTCGGTTCTGATTACCAGAGGGGAGAAGGGGATGAGTTTGTTCGAAAAGGGTTCGTCTCAACGAAACAATTCTCTGGCTCATTTTCCGACTGTGGCTCGGAAGGTTTTTGATGTGACCGGGGCCGGGGATACGGTGATTTCTACTTTGGTCTCCTGTTATACGGCTGGAGCGTCTTTGAAAGAAGCGGCTGGTATTGCAAATCATGCGGCGGGGATTGTGGTGGGTGAGCTGGGGACGGCGCAGGTGACGAAAAAGCAGATTTGGGAGAATTTTAATAGTTATCATGGTTAATAACTACCAAATTCAAAATGGGTAAAGTTGTATCTCTCCAAGAAATATCAAGAATTACGCCAAGGGCCAAGAAACAAGGTAAAAAAGTGGTTTTTACCAATGGCTGCTTTGATTTACTGCACGTTGGTCATATAAAATTATTAAAAAAAGCCAAATCCTTAGGTGATATTCTGATAGTTGGATTGAACAGCGATTCCTCTATTAAAAAGCTCAATAGGGAACCATCCCGAAGGGATAAAGATGACAAAAGACCGATTTTACCCCAAAAGGACCGGGCTGAAATACTGGCTGGGCTTGAATCTGTAGATTATGTTTGCCTATTTAATGAGCAAACTCCTCTGAATTTAATCCGTAGCATATTACCAGATGTATTAGTCAAAGGGGCAGATTATAAGATGGCTCAAATAGTGGGTGGAGAAGAGGTACTCAAAAACGGGGGAAAAGTAGTCACGGTTCCACTCTACAAAGGAAAATCCACCACACAGCTAATTCATTCCATCGTAAAGAGATATACCACCTGTTGAAGATTTCTCTTGACAGCCCCCAAGTAATTGGTTATTGTCCTATATACTTTAAAGGTAAATTATGCCCAATAGAATTTCTAAAGCAATTTCATCTATCGAAAAAGAAGGCCTGGATGCGTTATTGGTTGCCAAATCCACCAATTTACGATATCTGTGCGGCTACACCGGCAGTAACGGCCTGCTACTAATTACCCCCAAAGAAAAAGTATTCATCACTGACTTCCGTTACAAAGACCAGGTCTATCAGGAAATTCACAGAAACGGCATCCCCAATTTCAAAATCATAGTCGGCGAAAGGGACATTTTTACCGAACTGCCGAAACTAAACTCATTAAAAAGAAAGAATTTGCGACTGGGTTTTGAGGCTCAAATGTTGCCGTATCAAATATACCTGAAGTTAAAATCCCTATTACCTCAGGTGCTACTTGTTCCCACAGAAAATCTGGTGGAGAAAATTGCGGCTAAAAAAGATAAATCGGAAATCCAGAAAATCAAACAAGCGGTAAAAATAACGGACACAGTTTTTCACAGCATTCTGGATATGCTCAAACCGGGTGTCAGAGAAAATGAGATTGCCGTTGAATTAGAGTACCAGTTAAAAAAAGAAGGGGCCGAAGGGATTGCTTTTGAGCCGATAGTGGCTTCGGGAGTCCGCTCCTCTATGCCGCACGGAAGAGCCTCGGAGAAAAAAATAAAAAAGAATGAATTTGTCACTTTGGATTTTGGCGCCATTGTGGATGGCTACGTCTCTGACTTAACCCGAACCGTAGTGGTCGGAAAAGCATCTTCCCGCCAGAAGCAGATTTATAATATAGTCGGTTCAGCCCAGAAGAGAGGTATAACCTCCTTAAAATCAGGAAAACCCTGTAAGGAGGTTGACCAAATTGTCCGAAACTACATTAGAGACAAAGGTTTCGGACCCAATTTCGGGCATGGCACCGGACATGGAATCGGATTGCAGGTCCACGAATTACCGACCTTGAATTCCCGAAGCTCCGATACCTTAGAGGAAAATATGGTAGTCACTGTGGAA
>JBIOYE010000060.1:0-14277 GCA_044870015.1 Candidatus Zixiibacteriota bacterium | reverse complement strand
TCCGGCTTCACCGAGCCGGTTTTACTCCTGCTTTTCTTTTTAATCTTTCTATTAAGCTTAGGGGCTTGGATACTTAGATAGATAGTTTCCACCCAGCAGATTGCAACCATTCTACATCAAAGCGGGGGCTTGGTTATTTCCCCTTCCCGCAAATTAAAACAACAGTAAACTTCCACCCTTTTTAGCCGAAAAGATAGAAGAGATTAAACCAAAAAACTCAAACCGAAAGGAGAGTAGAATGAACGCAAAATACGGGAAGTATCCCCTGACACTCTTTACTGCACTTTTAGTATTTACTCTTGCTTTACCACTCACCAGCTTCGCCCAGAAAAGCTTAGACGAATATAAAAGAATAGCCCAGGACAATCCCAGCGATGCCGGCGCTTATTACGACTGGGGAGTGGCCTTGGGAGACTTAGGACGCTATGAAGAAGCCATAGAAAAGTACCGCAGAGCAGTTGAGTTAAGGCCCAATTATTCAGACGCTTATTACAACTGGGGCTGGGCTTTGGGCAAATTGGCACGCTACACTGAAGCCATCGACAAATACAAAAGGTCAGCCGAACTTGACCCCCAATCAGATGCTTATTACAACTGGGGCTGGTCCTTAAGTCAGTTAAGCCGCTATGAAGAGTCTATCGATAAATACCGCAGGGCCACAGAGCTAAACCCCAACTACGCCGATGCTTACAATAACTGGGGCTGGGTCTTGGGAGAGCTGGACCGGCATGAAGAGGCGGTTGAAAAGTTAAAAAAAGCCATCGAGATTGACCGAAATTATGCCCTGGCTTACACCAACTTGGGCTGGTCTCTGGGAGAATTGGGCAGACACACTGAAGCCATTGATTACTGCCGCAAAGCCACCGAGCTTGACCCTTACGATTCCAAAGCTTTCAATAACTGGGGCTGGAGCTTGGGAGAATTAGGCCGGCATAACGAAGCCATTGAAAAGCTCAGAAGAGCTACGGAAATCGCCCCCTCTTACGCCCTGGCTTACAGCAATTGGGGATGGTCTCTGGGTGAATTAGGCCGGTATGAAGAAGCCATCGAAAAACTCAGAAAGGCAGTCGAGCTCGACCCCTATGATGGCCAGTCCTACTATAACTGGGGCTGGAATTTAGGGAGTCTGGGGAGATATGAAGAGGCCCTGGAGAAATACATAAAGACCGTGGAGCTCAAACCCAACTATGCCGATGCCTATTACAACTGGGGCTGGACTCTGGACCGCTTAGGCAGATATAACGAGTCAGTTGTAAAGTACCAGAAAGCCACGGAGTTAGATCCCCAGTATACTTCAGCCTATTACAACTGGGGTGTGGCTCTGGGTGACTTAGGCCGGTATACAGAAGCCATTGAGAAATATCAGAAAGCCACCTCAATTAATCCGCGGCATGACAACTCTTTTTACAACTGGGGCTGGGCGTTGGAAAAATTAGCCAAGTATGACGAAGCCATCGATAAGTTTTATCAGGCCAATTCAATCAAGCCGGCCGCAGACGCCTATTATCATATTGCTACTTGTAATTCCAAACTGAACCGCAGAAGTGAAGCTCTGAAAAATCTCAAAAAGGCGATTGAAATGGACCGGTCGTATGTTGATACCGCCAGAGGTTCCAAGGTCTTTGACAATCTGCGCAATGACCCTGAATTTGTAAAACTGGTAGGAAAGTAATTTCAGGCCTATTACATAGTAAGGGAGGAGACCGCCTCCTCCCTTACTGGTAAGAATTAAAACTCAATTTCTCCAAAAATGAGAAGGTTAAGGGAATAACCTAAAATGGCGCAAGAAAAATCATTCTCCTTCAATTTTGTCTTATTCTGCATAAACATTTTCTCCCTTGTGGGTTTGATTTACACCTTCCTGCAGTCCGGCTTCACCGAGCCGGTCATGCTGTTATTATTTTTTTTAATCTTTCTTCTAAGCTTGGGTGCCTGGTTATTTAAATGATTCTGCGTCAAATGAGACTGGTTCAAGTCTCTCTCTTTTGAAAGGATAAATCAGGTAGCGGTCAGTTTAAAATCAGCTTGACAAAACCTACTTTTACTCTATTTTTATTTAGAGTTGTTTCACCGTATCCTAATATAAAGGATCCTTATGCGGGAATAGCTCAGTTGGTAGAGCGTCACCTTGCCAAGGTGAATGTCGCGGGTTCGAATCCCGTTTCCCGCTCTCTTTAAACCAGGTATTAGTGATTAAGGATTAGGGATAAAAAAAGTTTGGGCGGCTTAGCCAAGTGGTAAGGCAGAGGTCTGCAAAACCTTTATTCTCCGGTTCGAATCCGGAAGCCGCCTCCATTTAA
Source organism: Candidatus Zixiibacteriota bacterium (assembly GCA_044870015.1). Taxonomy (GTDB): domain Bacteria; phylum Zixibacteria; class MSB-5A5; order DSPP01; family RBG-1; genus RBG-1. Next base: position 11,977 of record JBIOYE010000060.1, on the reverse strand, counting down.
AACAGCAGTTAGTGGATAGTGGTTAGTGAAGAGAAATAATCAATTTGATTCCTCGATTTGGGCCACGGCTTGAGGTCAATAAAAGATAAAACCTCCCTCGATTAAATCTTATTGAGAATGAGAATTATTCTTGACAAAAAATTCTTATTTATTATACTGAAGGTCAAATTTTAGATAAGATAAAATGATTAGAGAGGGGTATTTTTTAGAGTTGAGCTTGTGAAAAAAGGTGCAAGCATTTATAATAAAAAAGGTTCGATTAAAGGAGCTTGAGTTAAGGTGAGCACCAAGACTAAAGTTCTGTTGATATTGGCAGCCATATTTTTATACCTCACCTGGAATGTTTTCACGCAGATGAACGACAACCGAGGTTATGCTCCCCTTCAGCCCCTTCCCTTCAGTCACAAAATTCACGCCGGCGATAATAAAATTCCCTGTTTATACTGTCACAGCAATGCGGAAAGGTCCACTGCTGCTACCATTCCAGCCATGTACACCTGTATGGGCTGCCACAATATGGTTGCGACCGGTAAACCGAATATTATCGAGTTACGCAAAGCTTATACTGAGAAAAGAGTGATTGAGTGGACTAGAGTCCACAGCTTGCCGGATTTTGTTTATTTCAACCATTCCATGCACATCGCCAAAGGGATTGCCTGTCAGACCTGTCACGGACCAGTTGAAACTATGGATGTGGTGTATCAGTATCGCAGATTGAATATGGGGGATTGTGTCAGCTGTCACAGAGAAAACAAAGCCTCCATTCAGTGTAATACTTGTCATAACTAAAAATGAATAATAAAGAAAATCCACATAAAAAATACTGGAGCACCTTGTCGGAGTTTCACGAGGATGCGGAGTTTAAAAAGCTTAAGAAGGAAGAGTTTCTATCCAAGCCCCAGTCATTTTTTGATTCCAAAGGCAATGCTGATATAACTTTTAGCCGCCGAGATATCCTGAAATTGGCCGGGGCAGCGGCAGTATTTGCGGCGGCGGCCTGTGCCAGAAGGCCGGCAGAAAAAATTGTTCCGTATTTGGACCCGGCCGAAGAAATAGTTCCAGGAAAAGCGGTTTGGTATTCTTCCACCAGCGATACTGCAGACGGATGCGGAATTTTAGTCAAAACCCGGGAAGGGCGTCCCATAAAATTAGAAGGAAACCCGGACCATCCTATGAACAAAGGGACTTTATCTGCCAGAGACCAAGCCGCAATTTTAGATTTATACGACCCGGACCGCTTGAAAAACCCGGTCAAAATCTCACAAGCTTCCGGTCAAATATTGAAAACAGATTGGAAAACCGCTGATTCTGAAATTGCCAAAGTTTTGAAATCTGCCAGAGGAAAAGTTGTGCTTCTGACCGGCACAATTCACGGTCCGGCCCGGAAAAGATTAATCAGAGATTTTTTGTCGACATTCTCTAACGCTGAACATATCACCTTTGAGGCTCTCTCCGAAGAGGAAATTTTAGAAGCCCAAGAGCTGTGTTACGGTAATAAAGTTTTGCCCCGTTACCGTTTCGACAAAGCCGAAGTCCTGGTCTTTTTAGGTGCCGACCCCTTGGCCAGCGGACATTCTAAAACGGAGTTTGCTTACGGTTTCGGTCACCAGAGAAAGATCCGGGACGGACAGATGTCCAAAGTAATCTCTTTTGAGCCGGCTTTATCACTGACCGGTCAAAATGCGGATTTGCACTATCTGGTCAAACCCCAAGATTTAGTCAAGGTCGGACTGGCTCTGGCACATCAATTAATCATAGCGGAAAATAAATCCAGATTCGGTTCGGATATTGTGGTTCAGAATATTTTGAAAGATTTTTCCGCCAAAAAAGTCGAAGCCGAAGTGGGTCTGCCGGATGGAACTATCAAATCGGTAGTGGCGGATTTGTGGTCAGCTAAAGGGAAGGGTCTGGTTTATACCGGAGGGTTGACTATTAGAGATAATTCCGCTTTAGCTCTGCATATTGTCACGAATCTTTTGAACTCGGTGTTGGAAAATGAAGGGAATACTATTGATGGGGTTCAGGGCGTCAGCCAACAATCACAGGGCTCTTATTCTGAACTTATGAGTCTAATTTCGGATATGAAAGCTGGTAAAATTGAGGCGGTTTTGATTTATGGAAATAATCCGGCCTATAGTTTGCCTAAATCGGCAGGTTTTGAAGAAGCTCTTGCAAAAGTAAAAACCAAGGTCTATTTAGGGGATAGGGTTGATGAAACCGGGTCGCTATGTGATTTTGCATTACCCTCTTTGCATTTTTTGGAATCCTGGGGAGATGCCGAGCCACAGAAGGGGCTGTACAGTTTAATGCAACCGACTATTTCTTCGCTCCACGATAACCGGGGCTGGGAGGATTCACTGCTTTCATTGATGCATGAAACAAAGGGTGCGGGTTTGGGTAAAGAATATGCTTCCTGGCATGATTTTTTGAAAGATACCTGGTATAAAGAGATTTATTTGAAAAATGATTTAGTCGCTGGCTTTGAGAATTTTTGGATTTCGGCTTTGCGTCAGGGCTTGTTCGAGGCCGTTGATAGAACAGTGGATAGAAATTCTCCACGCCAGTTTAGAACGGGTGCTTTATCAAAGATCGGTAAAATCAAAAAAACCGATTCAAAATTTACTTTGGCTCTTTACACTCCGGCCATGCAGTTTGACGGCAGAGCTAATAACAACAGCTGGTTATTGGAAACACCGGACCCGGTTTCTAAGATTGCCTGGGATAATTATGTCAAGATCGCTCCCCGAACTGCTGCTGAACTGGGACTGCAAGAGACTGATGTAGTAAGTCTAACTGTAAATGATGTGACTCAGGAAATTCCGGTCCATATTCAACCCGGTACCCATCCGGAAGTTTTGACAGTTGCTGTCGGCTGGGGAAGAGAAAAAGTGGGCAGAGTAGGGAATAAAGTGGGTGTGAATGCTTTCAGATGGTCTAAAATTCAAAACGGACACTTGGTGTCGTCATCTCTTCCGGTGGAAATTAAGAAAACCGGTAAACAGGTTAAGCTAGCCAATGTTCAAGGACACAATTATATCGAGGGCAGACCGATTATTTACGAAGCTACTTTAGAAGAATATCAGAAAAATCCCGAAGCCGGACATGAAAAAGAAAAATTGACTAGCATGTGGTCAACCCATAAATATGAAGGACACAAATGGGGGATGGCCATTGATTTGAACAGCTGTATTGGATGTAATGCTTGTATGCTGGCCTGTCAGGCAGAAAACAATGTTCCGGTCGTGGGGAAGGAGCAGGTCTGGAGAGGAAGAGAGATGTCCTGGATTCGGATTGACAGGTATTACAGCGGTGACCCGGAACATCCGGAAGTGGTGAACCAGCCCATGCTCTGCCAGCATTGTGAAAACGCTCCCTGCGAAACGGTTTGTCCGGTGATTGCCACAGTTCACAATGATGAAGGTCTAAATCTGCAGATTTACAACCGCTGTGTGGGAACCAGATATTGCTCCAACAATTGCCCCTACAAAGTCCGAAGATTCAACTGGTTTGACTATAGCCAGGACTTAGCCACACCCTTGGATTTAGTACTGAATCCGGATGTGACGGTCAGAACTAAAGGTGTGATGGAGAAATGTACTTTCTGTATCCAGAGAATCAGAGAAGGCAAAGAGAAAGCCAAGCAACTGGGTGTCAAAGTCAAAGACGGAGATTTCAAGACCGCCTGCCAGCAGACCTGTCCGGCGGAAGCCATTACTTTTGGAGATTTGAATGACCCGGAAAGCAAGGTTTCCCAATTAAGTAAAGACCCCAGAGGTTATCACACCCTGGAAGCTCTGAATACCAGGCCCTCTATTGCTTACTTAACCAAGATTAGAAATAAGTAAAGTAAAAAAACCTATGAACGAAACAGAAATAAAAGAGTTTCCCACAGTTCTGGTTAATCCGGAAATAAAGCTGGATGATGTGACCAAAGATATTGCCCAGCCCCTGGAGAGAAAACCCTCCAAGGCCTGGCTTATATTGCTGGCTTTATCCATGGCCTGTATGGGAGTTGGTGTTGTCGTAGTTTATTACAACGTCACAGTGGGATTGGGAATCAATGGTTGGAATCATCCGGTGATGTGGGGTGTTTATATTACTAATTTCGTGTTCTGGATCGGAATCGGGCATGCCGGAACTCTGATTTCAGCTATTTTATTTTTATTGAGACAGCGCTGGAGAACCTCCATCAATCGTTCGGCCGAAGCCATGACCATATTTGCGGTGATGTGCGCCGGTCTGTTTCCGGTCCTGCATATCGGGAGAAGCTGGGTAGCTTACTGGGTTTTTCCTTATCCCAATAACCGGCTCTTATGGGTAAATTTCCGCTCGCCTTTGGTTTGGGACGTGTTTGCTATTTCCACTTATTTTACCATCTCATTGCTGTTCTGGTATCAGGGTCTGATTCCGGATTTTGCCACTCTGCGGGACAAAGCCACCAGTTTCTGGCGCAAGAAAATCTACGGAATTTTGTCATTGGGCTGGACCGGTTCAATTCGGGACTGGAATCATTATGAAAAAGCTTATTTACTTTTCGCAGGTTTAGCCACCCCCTTGGTTCTATCCGTTCACAGTATCGTATCCTTTGACTTCTCGGTTTCACTGTTACCGGGCTGGCATTCCACCATCTTTCCGCCCTACTTCGTGGCCGGGGCTATTTTTTCCGGCATGGCTATGGTGATAACCCTGGTGATACCGATGCGGAAATATTTCAACCTCAAACAATACATCACCCTAAATCATCTGGAAGTGATGAACAAAGTAATTCTGGTAACTTCTATGATGGTTGGATACGCTTATGTGGTCGAGTTTTTCATGGCCTGGTACAGCGGCAATCCTTTTGAAAAATCGATGTTCTGGAATCGGGCCACCGGTCCCTATGCCTGGGCTTTCTGGATTATGTTCACCTGCAATGTAATCATACCCCAGGCCTTCTGGTTCAAGCAAGCCAGAAGGAGTCTGGTATGGATGTTTATAGCTTCAATCTTCGTGAATGTGGGGATGTGGATGGAAAGGTTTGTAATTATCGTTACCTCTCTGCACCACGATTTTATTCCGAGCACCTGGGGTTACTATATTCCCCGATTACCGGACATGGGGATAACCCTGGCTTCCTTCGGCTTGTTTTTCACAATGTTTTTGCTGTTCGCCAGATTTTTCCCAACGGTTTCGATGGCTGAAATTAAAGCTGTGTTGACTAAACCATTTAATAAGAAGGCCTAGCGTGTTATGGATTTTAATTTAAATAATCTGCGGCATAATAAAAGGCAAAGGCCTGAATTCTGCTGTGCCGGAATGGAAACTGTCATTCTGAGCACCGATTCATGGGGGCGAAGAATCCCCTACTTGATTAGGAGATCCTTCACTTTGTTCAGGATGACAGGTAAATTATAGCAAGAGGAAATATGGCAAAATTAAAACCACCGCTGGTTGTCGGTTTCTTTGAAGACCCGCAGACACTTTTGGAAGCAGCTCATAAGGTCAGGGACAAGGGGTTTAAAAATCTGGATGCTTATGCCCCCTATCCGGTGCATGGTTTGCAGAAAGCACTGGGGATTCGGGCTTCCTGGGTTCCCTATGTAACATTGGTCTGCGGCTTAGGCGGAGCCTCCTTAATTCACCTCTTTATGCTGTGGGTGTCGGTGGTGGACTGGCCTGTCAATGTAGGAGGAAAGCCATTTTACTCCTGGCCGGCTTTTGTACCCATCACCTTCGAAGGAGGAATTTTGGGCGGAGGCGTGATGACTTTTATCGCTTTGCTGGTGGCTTGCGGTTTGCCCAGATTCAAACCTTTTGTTTTAGACCCGTATATTACCAACAATAAATTTGCCATAGTTATTCCGGAAAAAGATAATTTTGGAATCCAGGATCCTTCAACTTTTTTGAAAACAGTAGGGGCTTATGAAGTTAAAAGAATTACTGGTTAGTTTAATTCTGATATCGATAGTATCTCTGTTTGGCTCTTGTTCCAAGACCAAGAGTAAAACTGAATTTGAGTACATGCCCGATATGGTTCGCACACCGGCTATCCATGCCCAGGAGATTAAACCTAAGGACCCCAACTACCGAGCCAACCGAGTTCCGGTGCCCGGCACGGTTCCCCGGGATTTTGAGCCATACCCTTACGCGACGGTTGATACAGTTGGTCCAGCGCTGGAATTGGTTAACCCGCTTCCGCGAACTTTGTCGGTTTTGGAAACCGGAAGAAAATATTACAACAGTTTTTGCATCGTCTGTCACGGCGCTAAGGGGGAAGGTAACGGCTACATTGTTCCCAAATTTCCAGCCCCGCCGTCACTTTTGACGGATAAGATTCTGAACTGGGAGGATGGACGAATTTATCACATGATAACCAGGGGCAGAGGAAATATGCCGGGATATTATGCCCAGCTGGATGCCTATCAGAGATGGGCAATTGTGCATTATGTCAGAGCACTTTTGAGAGCAGCTTATCCGACCAAGCAGGATTTAGAAGATATGAAAAAATTAAAAATTGATTTTTCGCAAGATGAACCGGATACGACCACAAGGGTTTTGTGGCCCAAGCAATAAATTAAATCTATGCTAGAACCAAAAATAACCAAAGTAGATAATCCCGGACCTTTGAAGTTGCCGACTTCAGTCCAGCAGATTTTATCTTTCTTTTTGTTGGTAGGAGTCGTGACTTTTCTTTTAGCCCTGAAATTTGACCCCCAGAGAGCCTGGTATTCACTGCTTTTTAATCATTTCTTTTTTTTGTGCCTGGGCTTAGCCGGAATTTTCTTTACCGCTCTGCAACACGCCACCCGCTCCATGTGGTCGGTGGCAGTCCGGCGTGTAGCCGAAGCTCTGACCTCATATTTACCGATGGCAGTCACTTTTGTAGTTTTGATAATAATGGTCGGTTCGGGGAAATTGTATCATTGGATAAATCCGGAAGTCTTAGCCGGTCACGTTGCCGAGCCTAGTACTCATGCAGCTCATAATATTTTTACTCCATATTTGAATTTACCCTTTTTCTCATTCAGGCAAATCGGATTTCTGGCCGTCTGGATTTTGTTCGGGACTCTATTGGTCAGGAATTCTGTAAAGCAAGATGTCACCGGTGATGCCGGATTATCCCAGAAAAATATTTATCTTTCCACCGCTTTTATTCCAATTTTCGCTTTCACCTTTACTTTTGCCTGTTTTGATTTGCTAATGTCCTTGGAGCCGGGCTGGTACTCCACCATTTTCGGGGTGTACTGTTTTGCCGGTTTGTTCCAACTCGGTCTGTCGGTAATTATAATTTTGGTAATTTTGCTTAAACAAAAAGGTCCTTTATCCAGAGTAGTAAACGTTTATCACCTGAAAGATCTAGCAAATTTGCTTTTTGCTTTTTCGGTTTTCATGGCCTATATAGGTTTTTCCCAGTTTATGTTAATCTGGTATGCCAATCTGCCGGAAGAAACCACCTTCTTTTTAAAACGTTTTCAGAACGACTGGGTCTGGGTAGCGGTGCTTTTGACATTTCTTAAATTCTTTATTCCTTTCTTCGGTCTGATGGCTCTGAAAGCCAAAGCCAATGAAAAATGGTTAATTATTGTAGCCGGCATTGTAATACTCGGAGAATGGCTGGATCTTTACTGGATTGTGGCACCCATGTTTAAGGCCACATTGGTAATTCCCAATTGGGTGGAGATCGGGATTTTTCTGGGATTTGCCGGCCTTTTCGGTATGGCAGTTAACCGTTTTTTCCAGCGAAATTCGGTCTTAGCTTACAAGGACCCCAGAATTTTGGAATCGGTAAACTGGGAAGGGTAAAGTTAGCGTTTAATCGGAAATGAAAGTTATGAAACCTAAATTGCCGCACTTAAAATTGAATCCCAGCCAAATCATGAACAGCCCTCTGTTCTGGCTGATTATAATAGTTACAGCAACGGCTTTGGTGGGTTGGCTGTTTTTCTACGGCTATCAAAGAGGAGTTTCCGTCGGCCAAAAAACTCCCAAGAAGGAAAAACCTGTGTCTCAAACAGCTCAAGTAGACATGGCCAAACTTAGAATCCCCACTCCGGAAATGATAGCCAAAGGTAAACAGCTGTTTCTGGTTAACTGTGCTTCCTGTCACGGACCGGAAGGAATGGGCAATGGTGAAAGAGCGGCCGAGTTAAATCCCAAGCCCCGCAATTATCACACTGAAAAATTCAAATACGGAGCAGCCCCTTTGCAAATTTATAATACCGTCACCAACGGTTCCCCCGGAACCTCCATGCCGGCTTTCGTTTTACTGCCGGCAGAAGACCGCTGGGCCTTGGTGCATTATGTGCGTACCCAAATCCCCAATCCACCCGACGACTCTCCGGAAGAGATTGCAAAATTAGGAGGCGGGGGAACAACGGTGACAACCGGAACCACCACCACAACCACAGCCGTGACCACGACCACCACCGGTCCGCGAATTCCAATAATTTTAGCTATGCAAAAAATAGCCGAGCCGGAAATTCAAGCCAAAATGATTAAAGCCACTGCTCCAAGTGAAAAAGGAAAATATCTGTATCAAAAATACTGTGCCTCCTGTCACGGGCCCTCCGGCGAGGGAACTTATTCAGCTCAGTTTACAACGGCGTATACTTCTGCTTATGTCAGCACTAAATCTCTACTGAATCCGAGTGCCCGATGGGTCAAGGATAAGGAATATTTTACCAAAATTGTCGTTGAAGGACTGCCGGGCCGGCTAAAACCAGGCCTGGGGACCTTGACAAAAGACCAGTTAGATGAATTATATAATTATGTAAAGATGTTAGCCGAGACGCAATGAAGATATGAAAAGAAAAATTGGAATTGTTATTCTCATCATCTTAATTTTGACAGCCGCTCTGGTCTGGGGCAAAGAGGAGCCTCTGACTAACTGGCTGCAGGACCCGGTCACACCTTTAGCCAAAGATGTCAGAACCAATTTCTGGATTTCACTCTTGGGCATATTGCCTTTTTTATTCCTTTCCGAAGGTTTGCTTTTTTACGCCATCGTCAAATTCAGAGCCAAACCTAATGCCAAACCGGCCACTTTTCATGAGAATGTACGTCTGGAGATAGCCTGGACCATTTTACCGGCTCTGGCCTTAGTTATTATAGCTATTCCGACTTTCACAACTCTGAAAAAAATGGAAGTCCCTCCCAAAAGCGATTTGGTGGTGGAGATAATTGGGCATCAATTTTTCTGGGAATATAAATACCCCAAATATGAAATCAACTTTGCCGAAAAGCCCTTGGTGGTACCGGTGAACAAAGTAGTGACGGTAAATCTAACCAGCGTGGATGTAATTCACTCCTGGTTCGTACCAGCATTCGGAGTAAAGCAAGATGCCAATCCGGGGCGAATCACGCATGCCTGGTTCAAAGCCCTGGAGACCGGAACCTACAAGGGACAATGCGCCGAATTGTGTGGGGCTTTACATGCTCTGATGTATATTACGGTCAACGTCGTATCAGAAGAGGAATTTGAGGCCTGGGTGGCAAAGAATAAACCGGTACCGGTTTTGCCCACTCCGGTTAAAAGTAAAACTTAAGTTTAGCAGGTGAGCAAAATGTCGGATTATAAAAAATCTAAATTAGACAGCGTCAAAGACTGGTTGACCACTACCGACCATAAGAAGATCGGAATAATGTATTTGTGGTTTGCTTTGTTTAACGCAGTGGTGGGTGGTTCCTTGGCCGGTCTGATTAGAACTCAACTTCTTACTCCGGAGGGAAAATTATTAACTCCGGAGATGTACAATCAAGTTATGTCCATGCACGGAACCCTGATGATTTTCTTTGTGATAATTCCGGCCATGGTAGGTTTCGGCAATTTCGTGGTCCCGATTCAGATCGGAGCCCGGGATATGGCTTTCCCCAAGCTCAACGCCTTTACTTTCTGGATTCAGATACCCGCCGCACTTTTAATGTTTTCCAGCTTTTTAGTCCCGGGTGGAACCACCCAGGCCGGCTGGACCGGGTATGCCCCTTTAACCACTAAAGCATTTTCCGGAACTCCCGGGGTGGATATGTGGATTTTCGGTCTGCACTTGGTGGGAATGGGTTCCATATTAGGTGCCATTAACTTTTTGGTTACCATCATAAATATGCGAGCTCCGGGGATGAGTTATTTCAAAATGCCCCTATTGAGCTGGACCTGGTTTGTCAACGCCGTCCTAATGCTAGTTGCCACTCCAGTTTTAGCCGGCGCCATCACCATGCTTTTATCAGATCGATGGTTAGGGACCTCTTTCTATCTGCCGGCCGGAGGAGGAGACCCGGTTTTGTATCAGCATTTATTCTGGTTTTACTCCCATCCGGCGGTCTATATTATGGTTTTGCCGGGGATGGGCTTAGTTTCCATGGTTTTGCCGGCTTTTGCGCACAAAAAAATCTTCGGGTATAAAGGTCTGGTTTTAGCCACTTGCGGCATAGGCTTTATCGGTTTTTTGGTCTGGGGTCATCATATGTTTGCCAGCGGGATTGACCCGGTCTTGCGCTCTATTTTTGCTTTTATGACCATGGTGATTGCAGTTCCCACCGGAATCAAAATTTTTTCCTGGATTGCCACGATCTGGGGAGGGACTTTACGGTTCACGACCGCCATGCGCTTCGGTCTGGCGTTCATTTCTTTATTTATAATCGGTGGAATGAGCGGACTGACCTTAGCTGTCATCCCCTTTGACGTTCAGGTACACGATACCTATTATGTGGTTGCTCACTTGCACTATGTTTTATTCGGCGGTTCCATGATGACTCTTTTAGCCGGTTTATTTTTCTATTTTCCCAAAATGTCCGGCCGGGTTTTAGATGAGAAATTGGGGAAAATTTCCTTCTGGCATATTTTCATTGGCATGAATTTGACTTTCTTACCTATGCACTGGTTAGGCATTATGGGGATGTCCCGCCGAGTCTCCTCCTACCCGCAAAGGCCGGAGTTCGCCTTTCTTAACCGACTGGAAATGTTAGGATATCTTTTGATGTTAGGCGGAGGAATTTTGATTTTGTATAACATTTTCAAAACATTGCGCAAACCGAAGAACGCCGGAGCCGACCCCTGGGATGTTAACGGCATTCAAAATACTTTGGAATGGACCATACCCAGCCCACCCCCAGCGGAAAATTTTGAAACCATACCCGTGGTGAAATGATGTGGTTGTTTAAGCACACCTCCCCGGAGGTTGAAGAAAAAATTGATTCATCACCGGCAGCTTTTTTTCAGGGTCACAGAAGAGTGGCCTCCTGGCTTTTTTTCTTGACCCTTTTAGTGGCTATTTTAATTCTGTGGGGAGGAATTGTGCGGCTCTCCGGTTCCGGTTTATCCATTCCGGACTGGCCTTTGATTAACGGTTCCCTTTTGCCGCCCCTGTCCGATTCCGACTGGCAGAAAGTTTATCAAAGTTATAAATCTCAAGTAACTAATCTGACCGACCCTCAAAGCAGCATCGAAATTCCCTTAAACAGATTTAAATTTATGTTTGCCATTGAGTACATCCATCGTTTTCTGGCCAGCATCGCGGGAATCATCTTTTTGGCAGTTTTCATCTTAAGTTTGAAAGTTAAGTCGGTCTGGATACAAATCAGAAGATTATTAATTCCGGCGGCGGTTTTACTTTTGGGTCAGGCGATATTAGGCGGAGTGGTGGTCAAAAAAGAATTGCAGGCAGAATTAGTAGCCATTCACCTGGGATTGGCATTTTTATTTTTTGGGCTGCTTTTATGGATGGCTCTGAAAATATCCTTAACAAATACAAATCTTTCTGTCCAAAAGAAATCCAAAGGCACTACCTTGGCCTGGGTAACCCTGGGTGTGGTTTTTATTCAGATTATTTCTGGCGGTCTGATGGCAGGAACTAAAGCCGGATTGATTTTGAATACTTTTCCTAAAATGGGAGATTATCTGATTCCGCCGGTATCGGCCCTGTGGAGTACCATCTATGAGACGCGTTTTCACAATCTGATTCAAAATCAAATTACCATTCAATTCATCCATCGCTGGTGGGCA
>JBIOYE010000059.1:0-5119 GCA_044870015.1 Candidatus Zixiibacteriota bacterium | reverse complement strand
GCTTTAGCATTTTTATTGACCGTAACTTTTATTCTGGCGGACCAGAACAAAGATAAAAAAGAACAGGAGGGTATGCTGATGGAAATGCCCAAACCCGGACCGGAGTTAAAAAAATTAGATTTTTTTGTGGGAAACTGGCTGGCAGATGTCACTATGTATCCCAATGAATTTATGCCCGGCGGGAAAAGCAAGGGGAAAGAAAGCATGAAATGGGAACTGGACGGAATGTTTGTCTCCATGGATTATCAGGACCAGCCCGGAGAAGAAAAAAAGATGCCGGCCTACAAGGGAAAAGGTTTTATGACTTATGATATGCAAAAGAAGACCTACCGTTCCTGGTGGATGGATAACTGGGGCTCGGCTTCCGAATCGGTGGGGGGCTGGCAAGATGGCAAGACCTTCGTCTTGAGCCACGAAGGGGAATTCATGGGGAAGAAATTCCAGGAAAAATTCGTGTACCAGATTCTGGACAAAAATAAGTTTCACTTCCAGATTGAGCACTCCCCGGACGGCAAAGAGTTCAAAAAAGTGATGGAAGCGACCTATACCAGAGAAAATTAGAATACTTTGAAGGATAATTTTTTCCTTACAGGATGGCGTAATCAAAAAAAAGAGTTTTTATGTTAAAACCGGTCTTCAGAGGTGCTCGAATTATCTATGAATAGTGGTTAGATAGTGTAGCGGTCGGATTTATCCGACAAAGACGTGCGATGAACCCCTCAGGTTCTTCGGGACAAGTCGCACCGCTACAAATCTAAAGCGGAAGGATAACACAAAAAAGGAGTTTTTATGTTAAAACCAGTCTTCAAAAAGATTCTTTCAAACTACAAGCACTCGATTTTGGCATTGGTTTTGCTGCTTTTTATAGGTGTGGCTTACTTAGTCAACCTTCAAGCTCAAGAAGAACCTTCTAAGAATCAAGCACAGCAGACAGGATTTCCCGACCTGGTAGGTGGTCTGAAGGCTACCAAAGGTTGTCTGGGGGTCGAAACGGCCCAGACCGGAAGCGGGAAAAATGTGATTTTTGCCTGGTTTGAGGATAAGAAGGCGGTTTTACGCTGGTATTACAGCGATATGCATCAGGAAGTACAAAAAAGCTTTTTCCCCAAGCGGAAAATGAGCAAACCGCTTGAAGGGGTGCGGGATGATGTGGGTCCGATTATGGCCATCGCATCCATTACCATGTCCGACAAGCCTCAATTCGAAGCTACGGGGTTGCCGATTTCTCAGATTGCCATTGAATTATACCAGCCCCTAACGGGAGGAATTTTCTTAGGAGGAAGATTTGCTCCGGAAAATTTAAAAGTGAAAGATATGGAAGATTTAACACCGCGGAAAAAGTAAGGGAACTTAGGAAATTATGGCTGCCAAAAAAAGGATATGGTCAACAATAGTCAAAGATGATATATTGTTGACCATCTTTGACTAATGATTCAGAGATATATTTACCAGGCCAAGCCGGAAAAAGTTTTCAGAGCTTTGACTGATGCCAAGGAGCTGACCAAATGGTTTTTAAAAGATGCCCGGGTTCAGCTCAAAAAGGGTGGAAAAATGAAATTTGTCTGGAGCCCCAAGGATAAGCATGAAAACAAAATTCTGGACCTGGTTCCCAATAAAAAATTGAGGATGACCTGGCCCACAAATAACTGGGGAGGGACACCACAGGCCGATACTTATGTCACCTTCAGTTTGGCTCCCCGAGGAAAATCTACCCTTCTGCAGATTGAGCATTCAGGTTTCGGCTCAGGGGAAGAATGGGTGATGTATTACGCCGCCACTTACTCCGGCTGGACTTACTATTTGCTCAATTTAAAATCCTGGCTGGAGCACGGAATTGACTTGAGAGACAAAGTCTCTGAAACTGTCATAACTGAAACTGATTCTGAAAAATCCAAGAGAGGGAAAAGATAGTTTTTAAGATATCTTAAAAATTTACATGCGAAGATTTGGATTACATCTGCTCCTCGGTTTCTTCCTGGTGATTTTGACAATCGCTCAACTTCAGGCCGGAAGACCTTTCGAGACCGAAAGCTCAGGTATACAAAATAGGCAGAGAATTAAATTCGATTTGGGGATAGATTATTCCCACATCGCTTCCCGGCAGGATTTGCTGGCCTTACCCTGGATAGGGATAAATTTTTCCACCGGACAGATGGTGGAAATTCAGGCCTATTACGATTTTTTCTACCGCTTCACCCGCAGAGCCACCACAGTCTACGGCTCCGGGGATTTATCTTTGTGGACTAAGATAAGATTCGTGAATGAAAAAGGGAGCTTACCGGTTCTGGGATTGCGCTTCGGGGTCAAACTTCCCAACGCCAAAGATGAAGTGGGATTAGGAACGGACCAAACCAATTTTTACGCCGCAACTTTAATAGGGAAGACCTGGGGAAAACTGGAAAATAATCTGAACTTAGGGATTGCCATCTACGACAGCCCGTTCCGGGTCCGGGAGCAAAAGGATTTGTTCACCTTGGCTTATTCTTCCAGTTACAATTTTTCCCCAACCCTGCAGTTTGTTTTTGATTTCTACACCCAACAGGGGGCTGACCCTCGCTTCAATCTGAATAAACTTACTCTGGGAAGCAGAATCGCGCATAAAAAGTGGGTCTGGGAAATTGCAGCGAAAAAAGGAATCAACTCCATCAATAAAGGTTTTCAAGGGGAACAATCTCTGGACTGGGGAGTAGTTTTAGCTGCCAGCAGATATTTTGATTTGAAGTAAAAATATGGTAAAATGTTATGCCTAACATTTTGGTCTATTCTCAGCCTGGCTGAATGTTCTGTCAAAAAGTGAAAGAGTTTCTTTCACAAAAAGGGATAAAATATATTGAAAAGAATGTCGCCACAGATAAATCCGCTTTAGCTGAATTGGAAAAATTGGGAGTTATGAGTACTCCGGTCACGGTAATAGATGGAGAGGTAATACTTGGTTTTGACCAGAAAAAGTTAGAAGAAGCTTTGAATAAAATTTCCCGGTAAAATTCATTTACTCCAATCCCAGGTTAGTCAATTCAACCAGAGGTTTTCTTCAGCATCTTTCTTAGTGCCATCAGTTTGGGAAGTTTGCTTTTTTTCTACTCTTACAGCCCGTTTACTATCACTTATGAATAATAGATTCAGAAAGAATTTTTTTGACAGCACCCCTAGTTTGTTGTAGCTTAAAGATTATTTTGCATGACTCAATATGTCTCAAAACCCGTCTAAAGACCCGCAAGCTCTTTCTGACCCCAGCACCTGGGTGAATAAACATGGAGACGTTCTGTTTAGATATGCAATGCTCAGAGTAGGCAATACCAGCATAGCAGAGGACCTAGTGCAGGAGACCTTTTTGGCAGCCCTGAAGGCAGGCGATAGATTCGAGGGTAAATCGGATGAGAGAACCTGGTTTATTGGCATTTTGAAGAATAAGATTGTGGACCACTTTCGAAAGACGGGGCTAGAAGTCAGCTTGGAAACTTCGGAGCAGGAACTCCATTATCTTGAGGAAAGCTTTAAAAATTCAGAGCTAGGGCCTGGTAGCTGGAAAAGTGGGCGGGGACCGAAAGAGTGGGTGATAGATAGTTCAGACCCGGTAGAGTTGAAAGAGTTTTGGAAATTTCTGGAACTCTGTCTTTCAGAGCTTCCTGCTCGTGATTCTCAAGCTTTTGTCCTGCGGGAAATGGAGGAGATAAAAGCAGAGGAAATCTGTAACAAATTAGGATTGAGTCCGACTAATCTACGGGTCTTGCTCCACAGAGCCAGATTGTCGTTGAGGAGATGTCTAGAGAAAAATTGGTTAGCTATTAAGAGGAAGGATAGATGAGAAAGAGATTGTCGCTTTTGTCGAAGACTAAGTTAAGCCTGGCTAAGGCCATAGGCAGGTTTGTTCCCTCCTGCCAGGAGGCGACTCGCCTGATCTCAGATTCAATGGAGGAAAAATTACCATGGAAAAGCAAATTTCGCCTGGCAATTCATCTCCTTATGTGTAAATGGTGCCAAAGGTTTAAGCAACAGTGGCGACAAATCCGGGCTCTGATTCGCAAAACTCGAGCAGAAGATGATAGCGTCACTACTCATCCACCAGTTACTTTATCTGATAGCGCTCGAAAACGAATGCAACGGGCCTTGGGTAGCTCTAACAAGTAATCCCTGCGTAACAGCACTTTTCTAAGTTTCCGCAGCTGCCTCAATGAGGTCTAAAAGTAGCAGCCGTTTTATCCTAACCTTAAAAGTCAATCTGACCTTTCATTTTTTCTGTAACGATTAAGACTCATTTACGACAAACAGTCAGATAAGATGATTCTCAAACTTAGGAAAGAAAGGAGGTGAATAAATCTCATGAAGAAAATTCAGAGCCTGATATTCTTGGCTTTCTTACTGACCGCGTTGGCTGTGAACGGACTTTTGGCAGCGGATGAAGCAAAAAAAGCGCCTGCTAAAGAAATCACTATCACTGGCCAGGTGATCGACCCGGCCTGCTACATTAAAGAAGGTCGTAACGGTCCAGAGCACAAAAAGTGTGCCCAGGCTTGTGCTAAAGCTGGTCAGTCACTAGCCATTTTGGATACGAAGACTGGTAAAATTTACGTTTCTATCGGGGCTGAGATGATGGATAACCCTAATGCTAAAATTTTCGATTTGGCGGAGGAAAAAGTAAAGGTCACCGGAAAAGTCTATGAAAAGGGTGGAACCAGCGCCATAGTCATCAGCAAGGCCGAAAAATTGGTTGCCAGCAAGTAGGTACGTGAGCAAAAGAAGAGGGAGCAAGAGTTGATCTGCTCCCTCTGTTTTAAAAGAAAAAGTCAACAAACATAAAATAAGGAGGAGATAAAATGAAATTACGTAACTTAATTCGAGGGGCAGTGGCAGGATTGGTTGGTGGAATGGTGTTCGGGATGCTGATGGGGATGATGGGGATGCTGCCTATGGTAGCAAAATTAGTGGGAAGCAATTCAACCCTGGTGGGGCTGCTTGTCCACCTAGTTAACTCTGCTTTATTAGGAGCTGCTTTTTCGGTAGTTTTCGGTTCAAAAGCACGAACCCTATCCAGTGGAGCTATTTTGGGTTTAATTTATGGAGTCTTTTGGTGGATCTTGGGTGGCTTGATCATTATGCCTCTGTGGTTGGGAATGCCTGC
>JBIOYE010000058.1:0-7585 GCA_044870015.1 Candidatus Zixiibacteriota bacterium | reverse complement strand
TATATCCCTGGGCATTTTTTAAAATGAGTCAGTTGGCCGAAAAAATTTTCTTGGAATTTTTTTCTAACAGGAGTTTTTTCTCTTTTTTAAGCAGGAGAGCTTCTTTTTTCAGACGGTCTTCAGTATTTAAAATCTCCAAATAGCTCTGTCTTTGAGCCAAAGAGACCGGAAGTATTTGTGGAATCAAATTGGATAAATCCACCGCATTATTGTTCCAGTTTAATTTGGGCAGGGCTTGTCCGGAAATAAAAGCCACCAAATTAAGATACTGATCGAACATTTCCTCCACCTGGTGCATCAGAGGAACTAAGACCTGCTCAAAGGGCTCTGCCGGCAGGTAGGAAACTTTGCCCACCAGATAAGGTTCGGTTTGAATTATCTCTTTAATGGTAAATTTTTTAGTTCCCAAAACCACCAGATTCATTTTCCCCTGCTCCAGTCTTTTGACCTGGGTAATTTTGGCTTCGGTTCCGATGGAATGTGGAACAGCCGAGCCGCCCACTTCCACTCCAGATTTTATCAGCACCACACCGAAGTTGGTCTGATTCTCTATGCAGGAGTTTATCATTCTTTTGTAACGGTCTTCAAAGATATGCAGAGGCAGAGTGGCTTTGGGAAACAGAACCGTGAACAGAGGAAACACTGGTAAAGCGACGATTTTTTCAGCCATGAGCCAACCTTTCCGGAAACATCTTTCCGGGATTTAAAATATTCTTAGGGTCAAAGACCCTTTTGATTTCCCGCATCAGTTTCAATTCGATTTCGGACAGAGCAATGGGCATATACTCCTTTTGTACGTATCCGATTCCGTGCTCACCGGAAATTGAGCCGCCCAATTTTACCACTTCCTCAAAAATCTCTCTTACCACTTCCGGCAATACCTGGTTCCATTTTTCATCCGGCATTTTGTCTTTGATGACGTTGGCGTGTATGTTCCCGTCCCCGGCATGTCCGTAACAGATTATATTGATGTCATATTTTTTCTCAATTTCCCTCAACAATTTCATCAGCTCCGGCAGTTTGGCGCGAGGGACAACCGTATCTTCTTCCCGGTAAACTGAAATCGATTTGACCGCCTCTGATAGCCCTCTTCTCATTTTCCACAACTCTTCCTGCTTTTCTTTGTTGTCCGCTACGAAAACATCCACAGCCCCGCAATTCAAACAGACCTCCCCGATTTTCTCAATCTCTTTTTCCATCAAGTGTTCATCATTGCCGTCCACTTGCAAAAGAAGCAGAGCTTCACTGTCGCTGTAGGGGAAAGTTTTCCCCTGCTTGGTTTCCAAAGCTTTGACCGCTTTTTTATCTATGAATTCTGCGGCACAGGGGATAATCCGGTTGAAAAAAATCTGGGTTAGGGCATAAGCTCCCTTTTCCAAATCATCGAATGGAACCAGAAGAGTTTTGCGGAACAAGGGTAGCGGTACCAGTTTAATTATGATTTTGGTAACAACTCCCAGAGTCCCTTCTGAACCGATAATTATTTGAGTCAAATTATAGCCGGAAACATTTTTTAATAGTTTTCCACCGGTGTTGATAATCTCGCCGTTGGCTAAAACTACTTCCAACCCGTAGATATAATCTTTAGTCACTCCGTATTTCAAGGCTCTGGGTCCGCCGGCGCATTCGGCCACATTCCCGCCTAAAAGACAGCTTCCCTTGGAAGCCGGATCCGGCGGATAGAAAAGACCGATTTTTTCTACTTCTTCCTGAAAAACCTGGGTGATGACTCCGGGCTGGACCACAGCCATTAGATTGGCGGTATCAATTTCCAAAATTTTGTTCATTTTTTCCAATGACAAAACTAAACCCCCATAAATAGGCAAAGCCCCTCCGGAAAGTCCGGTCCCTCCTCCCCGGGGAGTAACCGGAATATTATTTTCATAACAAAGTTTCATTATTTCGGAGACTTGGGTGGTAGAAATCGGCTTAACTGCCACCTCCGGCTGAAACTGCAAGTCCTCGGTTTCGTCATGGCTGTAAGGCTCTATGTCCCCTTGGGGCGTGATGATATTTTCCTGGCTGACAATTCCTGTCAGCTTTTTAATTAATTCTGGAGTGATTTTATTGTAGCAGTTCTTCATGACATTCTTTCAATAAATAAATCGCCATTCCTTTTTTATAAACTTAGATGGCAACTTGAATTTCCTCTCCATTAACTTGAACAGGATAAGTCTGTACTTTCAGGGTGGGAGAGGTTATGCATTCACCAGTTTTAACGTCATACTCCCAGCCATGATAAGGACAGCTAACAACGTTATCTGAAAGATCACCATCTCCCAGAGGACCCCCCATATGCAAACATACATTGGACGTGGCATAAAAATTCCCGCGAACGTTGAAAAGGGCAATCTGATGCCCCCCGGCCAGAATCATTTTGGCTTGTCCCGGCTTTAAATCGGCTACCTTAGCTACCGTAATAAAATCCGGCATCCTCTCCTCATTTCTGAAATCATAAATAAAAGCTTCTGCGGCAAATGTCAAGTTGAGCTGGAAATGGCTAAATCGTGCCGTAAAATATCTACCTTAGTGTCAGGGCTGGTTGTTTGAATATCAGTTTATTTTGTTCTAAAAAGTTGTATAAATTTTCAGCAATCAGTTTATGTCCGGTGCTATTGTAATGAATAAAATCATCCTGAGGTTTATCATAAACATCTTTTCTATTTTCAAAAAGTGCCGCCGCATCAAAAATATAGGCGCCACTACTTAGGGGTAAATTGAGGACAATGTTGTTGTAGACCTGATGCCACTGGTGAGTTCTGGAGACTTTCCCCGACCCCCAGAAAGCTTTTAAAGAAGCAATTGGAGTGGTTAAAAATATCAGTGGAATCTTTTCTTGAGAGCAAGTAAGAGAAATCTCCAGGAGATTGGTCAGAAAATCTTCGGGTGAGACCCGTGGAATCATTTCAGCAGAGCTTCCCGGTTTTTTGACTTGAAAGCGGCTCAAAATAAGTCCGCGGATGAATCTATAAACTTCGGTCCGGCCTAATAAATTCTGGATATCCAAAAATATTCGTGGGGCCATCTTCTGATTTTTATCTTCTATTCCGAAGGCGGCCGGCAACAAATCATTCCAGCCATAACAAACCGTAATCAAATCCGGCTTATATTTTAAAATCTGTTCCCGTAAAAATCTTTTCCCCTGAAAAGAGGAATAACCGGTCACTCCGGCATTTATTACTTCATATTTTTTATAATCTAAATCAGAATTCAAAAGTTTTTCTAACTGTTTGGGATATGTCTCATCCAATTTTACTCTCCAGCCGAAGGTGCAGGAATTCCCCAGGCAAATTATTCTGAAGGTACCAGCCGGCTTTTCCTTTGAGAATTCCACGTCTCTCAAACCGTGGGAATTGATTTGATACACTCCCTCCACGAAAAAATTACTCTTGATTGTCTGATTGGGTCTGAATTTCCAAAATAGATTTTTGTCCTTCAGATAAAATTGCGGATAACTCAATTCCGGATTCAAAAGAAAGTTTAAATTTTTGGGATTTGCACCCACCCCGAAAATTCGCAAAATGACTTCGCAGATTAGAAAAAAAACCAGAATCGATGAGAGAGCCAGAAGCAAGTTTTGCCAGAGTTTAAATTTTGGAGGTTGCTTTATGTCAGTCGGAATATCAGGCATGGAAGAAGAGTTTAAAGTAAAAAATAAGGTAAGCACCGGCTAAAATAGAGTATAAATAAAAGGCATCACCGCCGAACCTTCGGTCAGAATGATGAACAGGGAAAGTAAAATCAAAAAGAAAATTATCGGTCCCAGCCACCATCTCTTGCGATAGCGCAGAAAATGCCAGAATTCAGAAAAAATGGAAAGTCGAACTTTTAAATCTGCCCGGAAGCTCATCTGATTGTCACCGTCTTTTCTAGTTCTTTGATTGCATCAGCTTGGCTCGTTGTCTCCTGGGTCTTCATCTCCTTTTTATCCAAAGCGCAGTTTCCCATTATTAAATAATCTAAACCCGAACGGATAAAAGTCAAATAAGCATCCTGGGGGGTACAGACAATCGGCTCTCCTTTGAGGTTAAAAGAGGTGTTCATGAGAACCGGACAACCGGTGATTTTTTCGAACTCTTTTAGCAAATTATAAAATAGAGCATTTCGTTTCCGATTAACGGTTTGAATTCGAGCCGAACCATCAATATGAATCACAGCCGGAATTTTATCTTTTTTCTCAGGCTTGACTTGAGCCACCAGCAACATATAAGGAGAGGGGCATTTTATATCAAAATATTCAGAAACTTTTTCTTCTAAAACTGCTGGAGCGAAGGGCCTGAACTCTTCCCTAAATTTTATTTTTTTATTCACCCTGTCCTTATTTTCTGCTTTTCTGGAATCAGCCAGAATCGAGCGATTACCCAAAGCCCTTGGACCAAACTCCATCCGACCTTGAAACCAGCCAATCACCTTATCTTCAGATAAAAGTTTAGCAGTATATTTTATCAGTTCATCTGATGAATATTCTTTGAAACTAATCTGATTTTGCCGCAGGAATGTTTTAACCTCTGCATCTGAAAATTCTGGACCAAAGTAAGCATTTTCCCACACAAAATTTCTGGGATTATTCAATAAACTATAGTAAATATAAGTCGCCACGCCCACAGCCCCTCCGGCATCCCCGGCCGCCGGCTGGATGAAAATGTTTTCAAAATTAGTTTCTCTCAATATTCTCCCGTTGGCAACACAATTCAAAGCCACCCCGCCAGCCAAGCACAAGTTTTTCAGATTAGTTTGTTGATACAAAAAATTTGCCATCCTCAGCATTATTTCCTCGGTTACTTTTTGAATCGAAGCTGCTAAATCCTGATGTTTTTTCTGAACCGGCTCACTGGAATTTCTGGCAGGCAAGCCAAACAGTTTCTCAAAATTAGCATTGGTCATTTTCAATCCATAATCATAAGCGAAATATTTCATGTTGAGCTGAAAGCTTCCGTCCTCTTTCAGTGAAACTAACTCTTTCATAATCAAGTCATAATAAACCGGCTCTCCGTAAGGAGCCAATCCCATCACCTTGTATTCATCGCTATTGACCCGGAAACCTAAATAGTAGGTGAAGGCGTTATACAACAAACCCAGTGAATGAGGAAATTTTAGCTCTTTGAAAATTTCAATCTGATTATTTCTTCCTACACCATACGTAGCTGAAGCCCATTCCCCTACTCCATCAATGGTTAAAATGGCTGCCTCCTGAAATGGTGAGACCAAAAAAGAACTGGCCGCATGTGATAGATGATGCTCCAACATTAAAATATCCCCCTGGTAGTTTAATTCTTTTCTGATGGTTTGAGGAATCCAGATTTTTTCCTTCAGCCAGAGAGGAATCGCTTTTAAAAATGAGGACAACGATCGAGGAAAAGTGGAGAGATAAGTGTACAAAATCCGCTCAAATTTGATAAACGGTTTCTCATAAAATCCTACGTAGTTTAAATCTTTGACTGAAATTTTCCTCTGGCGTAAACAAAATTCAATGGCATTTTTGGGAAAGGAAAAATCATGTTTCTTTCTGGTAAATCTCTCTTCCTGAGCGCAGGCAACTATTTTCCCGTCCTGAACCAGACAAGCCGCTGAGTCATGATAAAAAGCCGAAATTCCCAAAATATTCATATTTTATCTTCTAGAATTGTCTTCTGGCATTTTCGACGGCCACTGATAGTTTCTCTTTTTCTTTCCAGAAAGACTTATTTTGCTTCCATTTTTTATCCAATAAATCTTTTCCCAACAATTTCGCCACCAGAGCAAAAATTCCAACCATCAAAAAATAGAAAAGAGTCAAAATTACAGTGGTTTGAATTATGGCTAAGCGTCGCGCAAATTTTTTCCAAAAAAGCCAAATTTTGTTCCACATATTCTAATTTTTTGTTAACTCGGATTAAGTATTTTCTGATGAAGATTTTGTAATCTGGCTCAATAAAAAACTTTAACTCTGTTCAGAAGGTTTATAAAATTTCTGCAAAATAGATATCAAATCTTGCTTGGTCTTATCCCCTCTTTGCCCGAATAAAATTGCTTTTTCGCCCTTTATTTCAACGGGCTCCGTTTTATGAAATAGAATTGTTACCGGCACTCCCGGCAATTGAAACCTCTGACGGAAATTTTCATTCCCCTTGGTTCCATCCACTTCAGCGTAGGCAAAAATTATATTTTTATACTCCGGCATTTGAGCAATGGCACGGTAATCCGGGTCAAATTTTCTGCAGTCCTTGCACCAGTAAGCTGAAAAATTGATCAAAACCCATTCGTTGTTCTGCAAAACATAGTCCAGATTATCCTCCAAGTATTTATCATCGCTCAATCTGCTGGAGTCAGCGGTTTCTCCGTGGATATCAACAAAATTATCTAATTTTAGATATTCTTTATAAGGCACAGAATAAGCCGGGTTTTCCTGGTCTGATTTTTTCTGGCAGGAAAACCACACAAGTATAATCGCCAGCCCGCACACAAAAGATACTTTTGCTGTCATAATAGTTCAATACGTTATTTGCTCTTCTTTTTCTAAATTTTCAACCAAGTCCGGACAGCCATCATTCCAAATACCTGAAACTTTCCTCTACTTTGATTCCTCTTTTATCTAATTCTGACACAAACTCATCTGCCGGAACCGAGATTTCTTGAGGCACTACACCTTTGTGGGTGATTTTGCCGGAAGCCAGCATCTGGGCAATAATGGAGACCGGATAAGCGGTGGTTCTCTGCATGGCGGTAATATGATTTTGTTCATCGTAATAGTCAATTATCTGAAGAGAGAATTCCGCCTTTTTCCCGTTTTTGGCTCCGATAATGCTGGCTCTGGCCAAAACCACATCTTTATCTTTTCCGGAAAGAAAATCAGTCAGAAGTTTGGCGGTCAACTGACGAGGAATTATTTTTGAGCCGTTGAGCTTTGTTTTTTGGCTGGAGAATAGCCCCAAATCAGCCAAGAGTTTGAACTTCTCGCAATGCCCTCTGTAGCGGATAGTTTTATAATCTATATTCTGGACTCTATCAGCCAAAGTCAAAGGCAAAGTGGAAGTCCCGCCAGAGGTGTAGAACGCCTCCAATTTTCCGAACGGGTCCGGGAATCTTATCTCTTCTACATCAGTCAGAGAGTCCACCCATTCAATTTTCCCTAATCTTAAAATCTGGGCTTTCTCGATATATTCGTTGATTAATCCTTCCACGGAGAAGACCAACTGATAATATAAGGGCGGCTTGGGATTTTGCGGCAGTCCTCCTACTCTGATTTTGATTTCATCGGTGCGGTCTAATTTGTTGGCCCCACAAGCGGCTATGATATTCATCATTCCGGGCGCCAGACCACAGTCCGGGATGATGGTTATGCCGACTCTCTTGGCAAGTTTGTCTAATTTCAGCTGTTTTTCCACGATATAGAGATTCCCGCCTAAATCGCAGAAGTTGACTCTAGATTGAATGCAGAGTTTGGTGAGGTTTAGATTGTGGATGTAGGTGACGGCGCTGACCACGCAGTCAAATCCTCTTGTGGTGAGCGAAGTCGAACCACTTACTAATTTTTTTATCTGGCTCTGATTTTCTACGTTTACTTTTTTTAGCTGTAGTTTTTTGGATTTTATTTTTTGTCTGGCTG
>JBIOYE010000057.1:0-5996 GCA_044870015.1 Candidatus Zixiibacteriota bacterium | reverse complement strand
CATCCTTACCCAAATACTGCTACATAATATACGCAAAAATAAGGTTTTGTCAAGGGTAAAAATAGGCTACTGTTCATAATCTACAGAGGAAAAGACGACTTTCCCGTTAACGACAGCATAAACCACTTTCCCCTTCAATTTCCTACCGCCAAAAGGAGAATTCTTGGATTTGGATTTAAAAGCAGAAATATCAACGGTCCAGCTCTGTTTAGGGTCAATTATGGTTATATCTGCTGGCAAACCGATTTTAATCTGCCCCAAATTCAATTTCAAAATTCTGGCCGGATTGACTGTCATCTTAGCTATGGCATCCGGCCAGGATAAAATCCCCGGTTCGATCAGTTCGGTGACGACCAATCCCAAGGCAGTTTCTAAGCCAATAATCCCAAAAGGAGCTAATTCAAATTCCACATCTTTCTCTTCAATCGAATGGGGGGCGTGGTCTGTGGCTATGCAATCGATAGTACCGTCTTTTAAGCCGGCTTTAATAGCCAGAATATCTTTTTTACTTCGCAGAGGGGGATTCATTTTCAGATTGGTGTCGTAAGAGGCAATCAGCTCCTCATTCAAAGTGAAATGATGCGGTGTTACTTCACAGGTCACCTTAATTTTTTTCTTCTTGGCTTCTCGGACCAGTTCGACCGAGCCGGCCGTGGAAAGATGGGCAATATGGACTCTCCCGCCGGTGTAAGCCGCTAATTTTATATTCCGAGCCACCATAATCTCTTCAGCTAATGCCGGAATCCCCTTTAATCCTATGACGGTGGAAGTGAAGCTTTCATGCATCACTCCATCTTTGGACAGATTCAAATCTTCGCAGTGGTCAATCACCGGAATGTCAAACATCTTGGTATACTCCAAAGCCCGGCGCATCACCTCGGAATTGGAAACCGGTTTGCCGTCATCCGTAATCGCTACGGCACCGGCATCAACCAATTCTCCGATTTCAGTCAGCTCCTCCCCTTTTTGCCCTTTGGTAACTGCACCGACACAGAAAACACGACCGGGAGCCAATCTGGCCTGGTCATAAACAAATTTGACTGCTTCCTGACTATCCAGAGGCGGATGGGTGTTGGGCATACAGCAGATAGAGGTAAATCCACCGGCTACTCCGGCTTCGGAACCGGAGACAATGGTCTCTTCATCTTCACGGCCCGGCTCCCGTAAATGAACATGCATATCAATCAGACCGGGAGTGACCATTTTATCCCAGGCCGGAATTATTTCTCCGTTGCTGGAGGAAGTTTTTTTCTGGGAGATTAATTTTTTGGTTTCAATTTCGACAATTTTTCCATCCTGCACATAAATATCCGCGACTTTATTCAAGCCGGAGGCCGGATCAATCACCCTTCCACCGGCAACAATCAAAGCAGATTTCTGGGTGGTGGTCAAGGGTTTATTTTTTGGACGGGTTTTTAATTTATTCAACTTTTCCTTCTCCCCCGGAAAGCAGATATAAAATCGCCATTCTGACTGCTACACCATTGGTGACCTGGTCTAAGATGACCGAATAGGGCCCGTCCGCTACTTCAGGTGAAATTTCAACGCCCCGATTCATCGGCCCCGGATGCATGATGGTGAAATTATCATTTAATAGTGACAGCCGCTCCTTGGTGATTCCGAATCTGTGGCTGTATTCTCTCAAAGTAGGCAGATAACAGCTCTGCTGTCTTTCCAGCTGAATCCTCAAAGCCATCACCACGTCTGCACCTTGAAGTGCTTCATTCAGGTTTGAGTAAACCTCCACTCCCATTTTTTCAACCTCGTAAGGTAAAAGAGTGGTCGGACCGCAGACAGAGACTTTGGCTCCCATAGTCTTTAAGCCCCAGATATTGGAGCGGGCTACTCGGCTGTGAAGGATGTCACCCACAATCACAACTTTCAAACCCGAAATTTTCCCATATTTTTTTCGGATGGTGTACATATCCAGTAAAGCTTGAGTGGGATGTTCATGCGTCCCATCACCGGCATTGATAACAGCTGCGTTCAGGAAATTGGTTAAAAAATGGGGAGCGCCGGAATAGCGGTGTCTGATTACTATCATATCAATTTTCATGGCTTCTAAATTTCTGACCGTATCTTTTAAGGTCTCCCCTTTTTTGACGCTGGAGGCATCCGCTGAAAAATTAACGGTCTCGGCTGACAGCCGTTTTTCGGCTAATTCAAAGGATATTCTGGTTCTGGTGGAGGCTTCATAGAAAAGATTGACGATGGTTACTCCTCTTAAGGTGGGGACTCTTTTGATGGGCCTTTGCAATATTTCTAAAAAAGTATCTGATGTATCCAGGATGAGATTAATTTCATCTTTAGTCATCCCCTGCAAACCCAATAGATGTCTGGATTTCAGCTTAACCATTTTATTTTTTTAATTTTTTCATCAGGTAAACCCCGTCTTCCCCATCTGATTCTTTGGTTTTCACCAGAATCTCTTCATCCAGAGAAGTGGGAACATTTTTACCGACGTAATCAGCCCGAATAGGAAGCTCCCGGTGACCCCGGTCAATCAAGACTGCTAATTGAATCGCTCTGGGTCTTCCGAAATCTATGATTTCATCCAAGGCAGCCCGAATAGTTCGTCCGGTGAACAAAACGTCATCTACCAAAATCACAATTTTATCTTTTACGTCAAAGGGAATCTCGGTTTTCTGCACCACCGGTTGCTCTAATTTCACCTGAATGTCATCCCGGTAAAGATTGATATCCATCTCCCCTACCGGAATTTTGACCTCCTCAATTTCCGTTAGAATCGAACCTAACCTGGCGGCTAAAATTGCTCCTCTGTTTTTTATCCCGATTATCACCAAATCCGAAGTTCCCTTATTTCCTTCCACGATTTCGTGGGCGATGCGCTTTAAAGCTCTCTGGAAGGATTTCTCATCCAGAATCTGGGTGGCTTTGATTTTTTTAGTAGTTGTTTTCATATTATGGTGAGCTTGTCGAACCATTTTGTGTCGGGTTTGCGAAATATCTTACAAATTTGGGCAAAAAAATACCTCTCGTGCTATGCACTCGAGGCGTAATTTTAGACAAAACTATTTCTCTCATTAGGTTCACCTTTTCCAGTCTCGCAGGACTGGATTAAAAGGTCAAATTTCGTCTTAATATATACGCAAAACTTTCTTTGTCAAGCAAAATTTTTAATCATACTTCCCTCTCCTGTAAGGGGAGGGGTTTATCCCTGGTCCGCCCAAGGCGGGTCGAGGGATTAGTCGGTAGAAGTGGCGGTCAGTCTCAGAATCACGAAAGCCCGAAAAACACGAAAACTAAATTGATATCTTCGTGACTTTCGCTTGCCCTGAGCGAAGCCGAAGGGTGTTTTCGTGATTCAGATTGCTCCGACCCTGTAACATCCGATTTTACATCGGACGTACGCCCTATGTAAAATAGGGCGTTACAGAAATTATCCACTCCACCTAACATCCAAATCCTTGGCCGCCTTCACTTCATCCAATCTGGCAACCGGAGTTGTATGAGGAGCATTCTTGACTAAATCCGGATTGGTTTCTACTTCGTTGGCAATCTGAATCATTGCTTTTATAAACTCGTCCAAAGATTCTTTGGACTCAGTCTCGGTCGGCTCAATCATCATAGCTTCCGGCACGATTAAAGGGAAGTAAACCGTGGGAGCATACATCCCGAAATCCAACAGCCGTTTGGCAATATCCATAGTCTTAACCCCTTTGGCTTTCTGCTTTATTCCGGATAAAACCAGCTCATGCATGCATTTTTCCTGATAAGGCAGGTGATAATGTTCTTTCAAATGGTGCAGCAGATAATTAGCATTAATAATCGCATCTTCCGCCACTCTCCTTAAACCATCCGGTCCGTTCGCTAAAATGTAAGTCAAGGCCCTGACCAAAACTGCGAAATTTCCATAGAAGGCCTGCAATTTTCCGATAGATTGAGGTCTTTTATAATCCAAATAGAAAGTCTCTTTACCCGATTTATCAACTTCTCTTGCGACAATCGGAACCGGCAAAAACGGCTCTAGTTTTTTCTTCACCCCCACCGGACCTGCTCCCGGACCGCCTCCGCCATGGGGAGTGGAAAAGGTTTTATGCAGATTGAAATGCACCACATCAAATCCCATATCCCCGGGGCGGACAATTCCCAAAAGCGCATTCAGATTGGCGCCATCCATATAGAGCAAAGCCCCGGCGTCATGAATTATTTTGGCGATTTCCAAAATATCTTTTTCAAAAAGCCCCAGAGTATTGGGATTGGTCAGCATAAAAGCCGCGGTTTCATTATTCACCACTTTTCTCAATTCATCCACATCCACCAGACCTTGCTCATTGGATTTGACTTGAACCAGCTCGAAACCGGCAATGGTCAAAGAAGCCGGATTAGTGCCATGAGCTGAATCCGGGATAATTACCCTACTTCTCTTCTCTTTATTTTTCAGATGAAAGGCCTTAATCATCAATAGACCGGTTAACTCCCCCTGTGCTCCGGCCGAGGGCTGTAAAGTTAATTCATCCATTCCGGCAATTTCCAAGAGACAGTTTCTCAACTGATACATCAGTTTCAAAGCCCCCTGAACCGTATCTTCCGGCTGCAGAGGATGAATTTGAGCAAAACCGGCAAAACGAGCTGTGTACTCATTGATTTTAGGGTTGTATTTCATGGTGCAGGAACCCAGGGGATAAAATCCCTTATCCACATGGTGATTGAGGGTAGAGAGCCGCACGAAATGTCGCACCGCTTCCGGCTCACTCACCTCCGGAAGATTCAAATTTTCCCGCACAGAACCCGGAGGTAAAAGTGAACTCAAAGGTTTCTCCGGCACATCTAAATCCGGCAGGTTACTGCCTATTCTTCCCGCAGAACTTAATTCGTAAATTACTTTCTCTGTCATTATGCTAAAGTTATTAATCTTTCAGGATTTTAATCTTTTTATCTCTTCTGAAACCGAAGCGGCCTGCGGGTATTTGGGATACTGTTTCATAAAGGATTCATACAAGGCAATCGCTTTATTTTTATCCCCCTTTTTGGCGTAACAGAAAGCCCGGTACAGTTCGGCTGACATAACCAGAGAGCTTTTCGGAAACTCCCTTTTGAGTTGGTCCAGATTTTCCAGGGCCTTGTCGAAATCGGTCTTTTTTATATACAGAATGGACAAATTAAATAACGAAGAATCCGACCTGGAGCGGGTATTCTTGGGATCCAGTTCCAGCACTTTTCTATAAAATTGTTCCGCTTCATACCAGCGGCTGCGCTCCTGATACTTCACCGCCAGCTTGAAATTTATCTTGGCGTTCAAAGAGTCTTTCTTGACTTTGTTTTCAAAATCAGTCAGGGTCTCTTTCCCCTTGAGATAATTATTTAACTTGTTGACTAATTCTTTGGAGGACAGATAACCCACTATCCTGTCAATCTCTTCTCCTTTGGAATTCAGCAAAATTAAGGTGGGAAAATCGCTCACTTTATATTTGGCGACCCAGCCGGTTTCATTCTCGGCCTTGAGTTTGGTGAAAATCATTTTATGTTTAAGATTATCGAATCGGGAAGTATTCAAGGAAGATTCTTCCAAAACCTGGCTCCATTTGCTCCAGTTAGCATAAAAGAAAACCAAAACATTCTGTTTGCTTTTCCAGGCCGTTTGAAGTGCTTCCGGCAGAGAGGAAGACCAGTTTATTTTTACCGGTTTGGAGCTGCAGGAAGCTATCCCTGATATTATCAAACCTAAAATTATAAGCTTTTTTATGGTGTGACCATTCATTTTAATTTCTCTTGTTCTCCAGTTCGGGCTCTATTTTATTTTCGGCAGATATGGGATTATCTTTCTTGCCGGTCAGGGCTTTTAGCTGCTCCACCAAGTAATCGATTTCCGTTTTGGTTCTTTTTTCAGTTACGGAGATTAAAAGCCCATCCTTTAGTCCCAGCTTAAAAGGTTTTAAATCCAGGCCGGCAATGATTTTATTTTTCAATAAGGTTTTGATTACCTTCGCAGGCGCTACCGGTGTTTGAACCACAAATTCTTTGAAAAAAGCTCC
>JBIOYE010000056.1:0-4260 GCA_044870015.1 Candidatus Zixiibacteriota bacterium | reverse complement strand
TTCAACCTGTTTCTTCAAAGAATCCAGTCCCTTGTTATTGACTACCAAGGCCTGGGCATAATTCACTGTATCCACAGTCGTATCAAAACAAACTGACGTCAAAAGAGAGGTAATATCTTCATAAGGGACAAAATCATATTGTACACCCGGTTTAGCAATAAATTTATACAATTCTCCATCCAGATGTCCGCCACTCGGATAAACAGTTGAAAATCTTAATACATCAGCCCCATACAAGCCATTGGAACTGTAAACGGTAGAATCTTTCAAATGAAAAGCGGTATCTACCAAAGCTACAATGGCTGCATAATATTTATCATAAGGGGTCCCCCTTCCCGTCTGATAGATGTATTTTAAGGCATCGTTATAACTACCATCGTTTATAACTCCCGAATCGGAAGGAACATCCCAGTCCAGGACTGAGCCGGTATAAATATTATTGACCACCAAATTACCCGGCCAAATAGGCCACCAGCAAGGTGGTGGAGATTTATAGATTTTTTTAAACCACAATACATATCCTGGAGGTGCATTTTTTCTAATCCACCAAGTTTCACAAATGTTGTATCCAAACCAGGGACCCGGCCAAGGGCAACTGTCCGGTTTCAAGTTTGGATAGAAAGGAGCATAACAGGTCCGAGCTCCTAACCAAGGACCCACTCTGGCTGGTCTGCTCAATTGCAAAGCTTGTGAATAAGTGAGTGAATCAGTAAGAATAGTATCTATTAATTCAATATCACTCAAGGGATGTGTAAAATTCTCTCCGGAAAAATCACGAGCTACAATGGTATCACCATCTGCAGTCACCGTTCCCAAAAAACTAGAACCATCGAACAGGAAATTCAGACTATCACTTTCCAAAAACATTCCGTTTAGTGGATCTTGTTCGGCTAAGTTAGAAGTATTGGATATCCTTAACCTTACACCGCCCCAACTCAGAACTATGCTTTTTCTCCTGAAATAGCCACAATCAGTAACCACAAAATGAACTGGCAGAGTCGACCGAAAAGGATTAACTCCACTATAAACCAACATAGTATCAATGTAGGTCGATGGAGTAAGCCCGGTAGCATCCAATCTAATATTTATAGTTTTAATAGGATTTTCCGGGGTAAGAGTAAAAGAATCTGGAGAAGTTAAAATTTGCAGCCAACTCGAACTTTTTACTCTAATACTATCTACTTTTACAGTGTCACAATATGCTACATTAAATAAAGTATCAAGAATACTCCCTGGAGTTGCTGAAGGATCTTCTAAAATTGGGGGATCAAGCGTAAGTGAAAAACACTCAGCTTCTTCAGAAAAAGAATTTGAAAATAATAACGGAATTAATGTGATTACCAAAAGCGTTGAGCGTAAAAAAAACTTCTTGTGTAGCACTGTGTTTCCCCCTATATCAATATTACAGCACCAATATAATAAATTTTGCTTATTTAATCAAGAAGAAAGTTTAGGTTTTCTGAATTGTCAGAAAATCCAAAAGCTTCAAAGTAGCAACTTTCGTCCTCTCCCCTGCCTGTAGAGTAGGACCCACGCAGGAAGGACACCCGGCCTCGCACAGACATTTCTCAATCAGCTTTTTCGCTTCCAGCCAGATAATATTCTGCAACTTAAAAATCTTCTCCGCAAACCCCACTCCCCCCGGATAATTATCATACAGATACAAAGTCGGCTTTTCCGTCACCGGCGCTTTCTGCTGATAAAAAGTCCGGATATCCCGGGGGTCGCACATCACCCACAAACAGGCAATATTCCCCAAAATATAAGCTAACCCGGATAACCCTCCTCCCAACTCTCCCTTGGATAACTCCAGCCGCGAACCAATGTCCGAAGGAAACTCATACCAGAACGCTTCCGTATGCATCTCCTGCTCCGGCAGATAAATTCTCCCGGCACCGATATTCTCATGCGTATGAAACTTTATTTTTTTATATAAAACGGCGGCAGAGGAAACTGAGACTTCTCCCAAACAGATTTCCCCTCTTTCCAATCTTTGTTGCTGATTCACCTGTAAAACTTTTATCTCGGTCTTGGTCTCCGGGTCAGTGTAAAAATCCACCTCCACCTCTTTGGCATAAGCTTTTTTCCCCTCCCAATCTAATTTTTCAATCTGGTACTGCCTTCCTGCATGCAGATAAATCGCATCCGGAAACAAAAATATCGGAGCCGAAAAATAATCCACTTCTCCGATTACCCGATTGTTATCCGAACTATTTAGAATCACAAAATTTTCCGGCGCCGCGGAACGCAAAGAAACCTGTTCCGCCGGATAAATTTCCGAGTTCCAGTGCCATTTATCATCCACGAAGTGTAAAACTTTCTGCTGTTCTAAATAACTTAAAATATCCTGGGTAGTATCCACTCCAAATTTATCCCCTTTTTCAAAAGGCAGCTCAAAAGCGGCGCACTTGATATGAGACATCAGAATCACCAGATTATTGGGGTCGATGATTCCGTGTTCAGGAGATTGTGAGAAAAAATACTCCGGATGTTGCATCAGATACTGGTCTAAAGGAGAACTGTTGGCAACCAAAATCGCTAAAGAGACATCCTGTCTTCGTCCAGCCCGGCCGGCTTGCTGCCAGGTGGAGGCGATATTTCCCGGATAACCGGTCATCAAGCAAACTTCTAATTGCCCGATGTCGATTCCCAATTCCAGAGCATTGGTGGAGACCACCCCTTTGATTGTGCCGGACCTTAACCCCTGCTCAATTTTCCTTCTCTCCATAGGAAGGTAACCGCCTCGATAGCCATGCACTGAATCTGCAGATTTTCTGCTTTTGGCCATTTTTTCTTTTAAATATGTAAGCAGAACTTCTACCCGCAGACGAGATGGCGCAAAAGCAATGGTGGCGATATTATTTTCCAAAAATTGTCCGGCCAATCTCTGGACTTCGTTGGTGGAGGATTTTCGGATACCTAATTGTTTATTTATCACCGGCGGATTATATAAAAGAAAATGCTTCTCACCGGAGGGAGCGCCGTTGTTATTTATTAAGACGACGTCCTCTTCACAGATTTTCTCGGCTAACTCTTGCGGGTTGGCGATGGTGGCGGAGCAGAAAATAAACTGGGGTTCAGACCCGTAGAATTTACAAATTCTTTTTAACCGCCTTACAACATTAGCCAAATGGGAGCCGAAGACCCCCCGGTAATGATGCACTTCGTCAACCACCACATATTTTAGATTCTCAAAAATCCGGTTCCATTTAGTATGATTGGGCAAAATCCCGGAATGCAGCATATCCGGATTGGTCACCACAATCTGCCCCACAGTCCGGATAGCTTTTCGGGCTGAAACCGGAGTATCCCCGTCAAACGTATAAGTTTTTATATCTTCTTTTACCAGATTTATCAGCTCCTGCAATTCCGCCACCTGGTCTTGAGATAGCGCTTTGGTGGGAAATAAATACAGCGCTTTCCCCTCCGGATTTTCCAAAATTTTATTTATTATCGGAAGATTATAGCACAGAGTTTTTCCGGAGGCGGTGGGAGTGACAATCACCACATTATTGCCGGACAAAATATTTTCTATGGCAGTGGCCTGATGGGAATAAAGCTTATTTATCCCCTTTTTTTCTAAGGCGAGTTTTAATTTGAAATTCAAGCTTTCCGGAAAATCGGCGTAAACTGCCTTCTTGGGCGGTATGGTTTCCCAATGAACTATGCAATCTTTCCCCTCGGATGATTTCTGCAGCTGGTCTAAAACTAAGCTCAAGTCCATGTTTGAAAAATTTATTTTAATATCAATTTTTTAATCGATTTGTCAAGAAATTTGTTCATTTACTACTGTATGGCTTAGCCATTTAAGCAGGAACTTGAGGGATGACTATCCTGTAGACTGAAACTCTCGGAAAGGAGAATTAACTACACTAAATCAAACCAGAGTTATGTGCCTCTGGCAGTTGTCGCAAAATCTTTTGCCTTTCCGGTCGGTATCTACAACAGTGTGGGAAAAATACATGACACATTTGGGATTGTGGCAGTGGTGCAGATTCATGGTATGCCCTAATTCGTGAACGGCCTCTTTGAATATCCGGTCAAAATAGACCGATTCCGAAGCCATAATACCGGAATAATCCTGCTTTAAATTGAAAAGAGAGATTACCGCCACCTTGCTTTCCGGGTCCGCCTCTCCTAAAACAAAATTCAGAGTCGGAACATACAAGTCCTCTTCCGTGATTCCCAAAATCCTCTCATGGTCATCCGATTTCAGAAGTTCTAATTTGCTCAAAATTACTGTGGAATAAAATTGCCCCC
>JBIOYE010000055.1:0-10368 GCA_044870015.1 Candidatus Zixiibacteriota bacterium | reverse complement strand
CGTTCGGTTCACATCCGAAAGGTCACAGGTTCGAGTCCTGTATTGCCCAAGTTGATTATTTTTAGAAAAGGTGAATATTAAGTTGACCATGTCAGAGAAAGAGGTCAGACATAATAACTTCACCTTGTATAATTTAAGGGTGAAAAGTGCACCAGAAGCGGGTGCACTTTTTTTATGGTCAACAATGTAGTATGTTGACCATTGTTGAGTAAATATGCCACAACCATGCAGAAAGATTTAGAATTACTTCTAAAATTACAGGAAATAGATTATACCATCGGAGAACTGGAACGTTCCAAAGGGTATCTGCCGGATATGGTGCACCAGTTGCAAAAACAGATCGATGAAGCAGCTAGTTTGGCCAAAGCTTCCGAGGAAAGATTAACCCAGCTGCAGTTGGACTACAAAAGATTGGAACTGGAGCTGCAAACTCTGGAAAATGAATTAGCCAAATACCAGAGCCAGATGAAAGTCATAAAAACCAACAAGGAATATGACGCCCTGATGGCGGAAATAGAGACCCGCAAGACCAGAATCAGCAAAGGGGAGGATGAGCTTTTAAAAGTAATGAACGAAATTGAAGAGCTAAATGCCAAAATTCCGGAATACAAACAACAGTTAACCGAAATCAAGAAAACCAATCAGGTTCAATTGACCGAAATGAAAAAAGAGATTGACTCCATCGGAACCAAAATCAAAATCAAGGAAGATGAGAGAAAAAATATAGCGGTCCGAGTCAGCAAGCCGGCCGCCCGCATTTATGAAAGAGTAAGAAAAGGGAAAGGGGAAATGGTGGTGGTCTCGGTTAAAAAGAAAGCCTGCAGCGGCTGCTACAAGTCGTTTCCACCTCAAAGAATCCAGGAAATCAGAAAGGGAGACGGTATAATTTGTTGCGATAATTGCGGACGAATTTTGATCTGGGATTCAGATTCAGAAAATTAAGCCAGGGAGCTTTTATGGACAAAAAATTTGAAAGAATCGGTCTAACTTTTGATGACATCCTTTTGGTGCCAGCCAAATCAGAAGTTTTACCCAATGAAGTAGAAGTCTCCACCACCCTCACCCCCCAAATCAAATTAAACATTCCAGTCTTAAGCGCGGCCATGGATACGGTCACGGAATCCAAAATGGCCATCGCCTTAGCCCGGGAAGGCGGGTTGGGTGTAATCCATAAAAATATGACGGTCGAAAGACAGGCCAATGAAGTCAGCAAAGTCAAAAGGTCGGAATCCGGCATGATAGAAGACCCCATAACCTTGCCTCCGGATAAATTGATCGGGGATGCTTTGGCAGTCATGAAAAAATACAATATTTCCGGCATCCCCATCACCAAGAGAAAAAAGTTGGTGGGAATTCTGACCAACCGGGATTTGAGATTTGAGAAAAATCTGAATCGGAAAATCGGCGAAATAATGACCAAGAGAAACCTGATCACCGCCCCGGAAAAAATAACCCTAGAAGAAGCCCAAGAGCTTCTGCATAAACATAGAATTGAGAAGCTGCTTTTAGTAGACAGGAATAAAAATCTGAAAGGGATGATCACAGTCAAAGATATGATGAAAAGAGAGCAGTTTCCTCTGGCTTGTAAGGATGTCCGGGGAAGACTGCGGGTAGGAGCGGCGGTAGGCGTAGCCAAAGATTTAAAAGAAAGAGCCGAGGCCTTGGTCGACCAGGAAGTGGATATTCTGGTGGTAGACTCTTCTCACGGACATTCCAAAGGAGTTTTGGATGCGGTCGAAAAATTAAAATCCTGGTTTCCCAAAACCCCGGTCATGGCCGGTAACATCGGTACCAAAGAAGGAGCTTTGGATTTAATCAAAGCTGGCTCGGACTGCTTGAAAGTCGGAATAGGTCCGGCTTCTATCTGTACCACCCGAGTGGTCATCGGTGCCGGCGTCCCCCAAATAACCGCCATTGCCGATGTGGTCGAGGTCTCCAGCCAGTATAATATTCCCATTGTCTCCGACGGCGGAATCAGATACTCCGGGGATATGACCAAAGCCCTGGCCGTGGGAGCAGATGCGGTGATGATAGGGTCACTTTTAGCCGGAACCGAAGAGGCACCGGGGGAGATGATTTTATACGAAGGCAGAAGTTTTAAAAACTACCGTGGCATGGGGTCCATGGAAGCCATGAAAAAGGGGTCCAAAGACAGATACTTTCAGGAAGAGGAAGAAGAGCCGACCAAGTTGGTCCCGGAAGGGATTGAAGGAATGGTCCCCTACAAAGGAAATCTGTCAGATACCATTTTTCAACTGGTCGGGGGAGTAAAAGCCGGTATGGGAATCTGCGGGGTTAAAAATGTGGCCGAATTGAAGCGGAAAGCCAAATTCATCCGGGTGACCGAAGCGGGTCAAAGAGAAAACCACCCTCATGACGTAATAGTTACCAAGGAAGCTCCCAATTACCGCTTTTTCCAAAGATTGTAATCTTGACTAAGCCAATTAGAGTTTTTATATTCTAAATATTCTAAAAACATAAAAAGGAAAAAATATGCCACTTAAGAAAGGCTGGGTATTCGGAGCAGCCGGATTTTTTATACTTTTGTTCTTGGTAATTTTAATAACAGGTTACATCTGGGTTACCTACAATCGTCTGGTCAAGCAGGATGAAGCCGTCAAAGCCCTGTGGGCTCAGGTTGAGACGCAACTGCAAAGAAGGTCGGATCTGATTCCCAATCTGGTAGAGGTGGTCAAAGGATACGCCAAACATGAAAAGGAGATTTTTGAAAATGTTGCCCAAGCCCGGGCTAAGCTGGCTGGGGCGAGAACCGTAGATGAAAAAATCTCGGCAGCCAATGAACTGTCCGGTGTTCTGGGACGGCTTCTGGCCATTGCGGAGAATTATCCTAATCTTAAGGCCAATGAATCTTTCAATAAACTAATGGATGAGTTAGCTGGCACAGAAAATCGAATAGCCGTAGAGAGAAAGAGATATAACGAAGGGGTTTTGCGCTTTAACCAGCTTATAAGAAGATTTCCGGTCAATTTAATTGCCCAAAGTTTTGATTTTCAAAAAGGGGTTTATTTTGAAGCACCCGAATCTAAACAGGAGGTACCCAAAGTAGAATTTAAGTAAGCCAAAGTAAACCAGGGTGACCGAGCCCCGATAGCTATCGGGGCTAGGAAAGTCCGAGCTCCCCCAGGAACAGTGCCCCGTAACGCGGGGGACCTGTGAAGGTACGGAAAGTGCCACAGAAACTAGACCGGTCGGTAGTCGACTGAATAAGTCGACAGCCGACCAAGGGTGAAACGGTGGTGTAAGAGACCATCCGACTTTGAGGAGACTCAAAGCTGGGAAAACCCCACTGGGAGCAAGACCGCATAAGGAAGGAGAAAAACCTGGTTCGCTTGAACTTCCGGGTAGGTCGCTGGACCTCTTTAGCAATAAAGGGGCTAGATTAAT
Organism: Candidatus Zixiibacteriota bacterium; assembly: GCA_044870015.1. GTDB lineage: Bacteria > Zixibacteria > MSB-5A5 > DSPP01 > RBG-1 > RBG-1. The sequence goes on along the minus strand of JBIOYE010000055.1, from coordinate 6,963 downwards.
GGTCACCAGCCCCGATTTATCGGGTCTGACAGAACTCGGCTTATGGTTTACTTTGGCTTACTTATAATTTTTTGGTACTCCATACAGTAGTAAATAAACCATGGCTATTGCGACTCAAAGAAAACCCAGCTGGAGAATAACTCCGGATTTAGATTTACTCGCCGCTGCCAGACTTTCCGGTGAGGCCAATCTCCCTTTAGTTTTATGTAAAATTTTAATCAAGCGTGGAATAATTAGCAGTCAGCAAGCCCAAAAGTTTTTGACTCCGGATTTCTCAGAATTGATAGACCCCTTTGTTTTACCGGATTTAGAAAAGGCATCTGACAGGATTATTTTAGCTCTGAAAAATAAAGAGAAAATAATGCTGTTCGGGGATTATGATGTAGATGGAATAACAGCCACGGCGTTACTCTATTTATGTCTGTCCCACTTAGGCGGAGACGTAAGCTACTATCTCCCTCATCGCCTTTTGGAAGGATACGGTCTTTCAAAAGAAGGAATAAAAGAGGCCCAAAAACGAGGAGCCAGCTTAATTGTTTCTGTTGACTGTGGAATGACCGCGGTGGAAGAGGCTGATTTTGCCCAGGAAATCGGGATAAATCTAATCATCACCGACCACCATGAGCCCAAGGAGAAGGTTCCAGATGCATATGCCGTGGTCAATCCTAAGCGAACCGATTATCCGGGAGGTGAGCTTTCCGGAGTCGGAGTAGCGTTCAAATTAATCTGCGGAGTTTTCAGAAAATTAAAATTGGATGAAAAAGGATTAATCCGGCACCTGGATTTGGTGGCTTTAGGAACTTCTGCTGACATCGTTCCCCTGACCAAAGAAAATAGAATTTTGGTTAAATTAGGCCTGGAGCAGTTAGAGAAGTCAGAAAAATTCGGAATCCAGGATTTAATTGTGAATTCCGGGCTGGAAGGGAAAAAACTGGCTACCAGCCACGTCGTTTTCGGCTTAGCACCTCGCATAAACGCAGTGGGCAGATTAGGAGATGCCCAGTGTGCCATAAAACTTCTTAGCACCACCGACCCCAGAGAAGCCAGCCAGTTGGCTTTATTTTTAGAGATGGAGAATCGCAGAAGAAGAGAGATAGACGAAAGAACCATGAAGGAAGCGGTGGAGATGGCGGAAAGAGAATTTAAACCGGAAGATAAAGCCATCGTATTAGTCAAAGAAAACTGGCATCCCGGAATTGTGGGTATAATAGCAGCCAGAATTGCTGAAATTTATTACCGCCCCACGGTTCTTTTGGCTCTGGATGGGCAGGAAGCCAAAGGTTCAGCCCGTTCGATTCCCAGTTTCCATTTGTTTGAGGCCCTAAACGAATGTAAGGAGTTGTTAATCCGTTTCGGCGGTCACAAACAGGCGGCCGGTTTGGCTCTGGAAAAGAAAAATTTAGATGACTTCAAAGTGAAATTGCAGAATGTTGCTTCGCAAAAATTAACCGAAGAGAACTTAGTTCCTCAACTAAATATCGACTGTGTAGTAAATTTGGACGAGATAAATCAAGAACTGGTAACTTATTTAGAGCAGATGGCACCTTTCGGTCCGGGGAATATGCGGCCGGTTTTAGTTACCAAAAATTTAGAAAATTTTGCCCAGCCCTCGGTGGTGGGGAATAATCACCTGAAATTAAGAATCAATCAGAATAATAAACAGCTGGACGGGATTGCTTTTGAGCAGGGAGATTTTATCAAGCCGCTTTCAGCCCGAGATGTGCGCTATGATTTAGCCTATGTTTTGGAAAATAATTTCTTCAACGGAAATAATTCGGTACAATTGAAGGTGAAAGATATAAAGTTGAGCATTTCAGGTCAACTTTAGCAATCTTGAGATGCTTTACCTAATATGGAGACAAAACAGAAATGACCGTATTGGAGCAGTTTTGGAAGGGGGACCAGAAAGCTTTGGCAACTTTGATTTCACATGTGGAGAACCAAGCTGAAGATTACCAAAAAGTTCTGTCAAGCATTTACTCCAAAACCGGTAGGGCTTATAAGATTGGAATTACAGGTCCTCCGGGAGTCGGTAAAAGCAGTTTAGTGGACAAACTGGTTTTGAAGCTTTGCCAGAACGGCTCCAGAGTAGGAATAATTGCAGTAGACCCCACCAGCCCTTTTTCCGGGGGAGCTTTTTTGGGTGACCGTATCCGGATGCAGTCTTTGGCCGGGAAAAAAGAGGTTTTTATCCGCAGTATGGCATCCCGGGGCGGGGAAGGTGGATTGGCGAAATCGACTTTTGAAGTGGCCTTAGTTTTAGATGCATTTGGGCAGGATTTTATTATATTAGAAACCGTAGGTGTTGGACAGATAGAAATAGAAGTGTCACATCAGGCAGATACCAAGGTGGTGGTCCTGACACCGGAATCCGGTGACAGCATCCAGGCCCTTAAAGCCGGCTTGATTGAGATAGGGGATATTTTCGTCATCAACAAATCAGACCGGGAAGGAGCCCCTAAGGCGGTGGCACATTTGAATATGATATTGGATATCAAAAGGCATACCGAGAAATGGGATTATCCGGTTATCAGCACTTCGGCTATCTATGATAAGGGAATTTCGGAATTACAGAATGCCATTTTAAAGCACCAAAAATATTTAAGTGCCAATTCACTTTTGGAGAAAAATCGCAAAGAGCAGATAAGAAATGAATTAAAAAACATTTTGGAAAGTAGATTAAGACAACTTTTGGATGAAAAGATGGGGAACTCATTTAACTGGGAGGAGAGCGTGGATAAAATCTACTCCCGCCAAGAAGACCCTTACAGCTGGTCCGAGAAAATTTTCAAAGCGTTAAAAAAATAGAGGAGAGTATGGCTGAAAAATCATTTTTAGATGAAGTCAAAAAAGAAAGAAGACAATGGGAGGAGAAACACTCCACTAAAAATAACAATAAAGATAAAAAATTCACCACCGTCTCCGGCATGGAGATAAAAAATTTATATACCCCCATTGACACGGCGGACATAAATTATTTCCGGGATATAAACTTTCCCGGAGAGTACCCTTATACCCGTGGCATCAGACCCACCATGTATCGGGGACGAATGTGGACTATGAGGCAGTTCTCCGGTTTTGCCACTCCCCGTCTGACCAATGAAAGATATAAATTTTTACTAGAAAGAGGGCAGACCGGATTGTCGGTGGCTTACGATATGCCAACTCTGATGGGATATGATTCAGACCACCCTTTTTCCAAAGGGGAAGTCGGAATCTGCGGAGTGGCGGTGGATTCCCTGAAAGATATGGAGATATTATTTGACGGCATCAGCTTAAAGGATATCTCTACCTCTATGACCATTAACGGCCCGGCTCCCATTATCTTTGCTTTCTATGTGGCCTGCGCCGAAAAACAGAATGCCAGTCTGCAAAATCTCAGGGGAACCTGCCAGACCGATATTTTAAAAGAGTACATGGCCCAGAAAGAATGGATTTTCCCGCCCCAGCCCTCTATGCGCTTAATCGTGGATATGATGAAATTCTGCACCCAGCATATGCCCAAATACAACTATGTTTCCATCTCCGGCTATCATATCCGGGAAGCCGGCTCCACTGCCGTGCAGGAATTAGCATTCACTTTGGCTGATGGTTTTGCCTATGTGGAAGCTGGATTAAAAGCCGGTCTGGAAATTGATGAATTTGCCCCACGTTTATCTTTCTTTTTTAACTCTCATCTGGATTTCTTCGAAGAGATAGCCAAGTTCCGGGCCGCCCGCAGAATCTGGGCCCGGCATATGAAAGAAAGATACAAAGCCAGAAAGCCGGAGTCCTGGCTATTGCGTTTCCACACCCAAACCGCCGGAGTTTCCTTAACCGCCCAACAGCCGGAAAATAACATCATCAGAACCGCTTTTGAAGCTCTGGCAGCAGTGTTAGGCGGTACCCAATCCCTGCACACCAATTCTATGGATGAGACCTGGGCGCTTCCCACAGAAAAAGCGGCTCAAATCGCCCTGCGAACCCAACAGCTTATCGCCTATGAGACCGGAGTTGCCAATACCGTTGACCCTTTGGGTGGCTCCTATTTCATCGAATCCCTGACCAACAAAATGGAGCAGGAAGCAGAGAAATATTTTGAAGAGATTGAAAAAAGAGGGGGAGTTATCAAATGTCTGGAAGAGGGGTACTTTCAGAAAGAGATTGCGGAAGCGGCTTACCGCTACCAGCAGGAATTGGAGAGGAAAGAAAAAATCATAGTGGGAATCAATGAATTTGTGATAGAAAACGAAAAAATGGACATGCCCATTCTTAAAATAGATGAATCGACGGAAAAAGAGCAGCTGGAATCAATCAATAAAGTTAAACAAATGCGTGATAACGACAAGGTAAAAAGAGCGCTGGAAGATTTGAAGAAAGCGGCTAGCAATTCGGAAAATACCGTCCCGCATTTAATAGAGTGCGCCAAGTGTTATGCCACCGAAGGTGAAATTACCGAAGTGTTGAAATCAGTATTCGGAGAATATCAGGAGCCGGCCTGGTTTTAAGCGTAATCCAAGGAGGTTTATAGGTTAAAATATGGGAAAAAAGATTAGAGTCCTGTTAGCCAAGCCCGGATTAGATGGACATGACCGAGGAGTAAAAGTAATTGCGGCAGCTATGCGGGACGCCGGCTTGGAAGTAATCTATTTGGGCTTAAGGCAAACTCCGGAAATGGTGGTGGAGGCGGCCGTTCAAGAAGATGTAGATGCTATTGGGTTGTCAATTTTATCCGGAGCCCATATGACTTTATTCCCGCGCACCCTGGAGCTATTAAAGCAAAAAGGGGTTGGCCATATAATACTTTTTGGCGGAGGAATTATTCCTCAAGATGAGATGGAAAAATTGGAAAAACTGGGGGTGGGAAAACTTTTCGGTCCGGGAACAACCACCGCTGAAATCATAGAGTACATCAAGACCGCTACTCGGGGCAGAAGAAAAGAGGAAGCGATTTTCTAAGGAGGAAGAATGACTTACAATTTACACGAAAGCCAACAGAAAGTCCGGGACTGGGTCAGACCCTTTTGTGAAAAAGAAGTCAAGCCCATGGCTTTGAAATTGGACCGCAGACCGGAGCCGACCCAGTTTCCTTTTGATTATTACAAAAAATTAGCCAACTACGGTATAGTCGGTTTTTATTTGCCCAAGGAGTGGGGAGGGGGTGGAGGAACTAAATTAGAACAAGCCACTTTGACCGAAGAGTTGGCTTATTATGATCCCCCGACTTCCTTGTTGGCAGCCGTATCCAGCTTGGCCAGCTACCCCATTGAAACTTTTGGCAGCCCGGAGCAAAAGAAAAAATATGTAACTAAAATCGCCTCCGGTGAATACCTCTCGGCCTATGCTTTAACGGAACCCCAGGCCGGCTCAGATGCCGGAAATCAACAGACCACCGCCAAAATTGAGGGAGATTGTTTAGTCATCAACGGAGAAAAAATTTTTATCATGCACGGAGATGTAGCGGATATTTATGTGGTCTTCTGTAAAATTGTAGAAGACGGTTCAAGCGAAGCCGGAAAAAGAGATATTACCGCAGTTCTGTTGGAAAAAGGAACTCCAGGCCTAAAAACCAAGACCTTAGAATATAAAATGGGGATGAAATGTGCCACCACCGCCAGAGTGTGGTTTGAGAACTGCCGGGTACCGGTCAAAAATATTTTAGGGGAAAGAGGGAAGGGATTCAGAATCGCTTTGACCACTCTGGAAGGGGCCCGAATCACCATCGGCGGACAAGCGGTCGGCATCGCCCAGAGGGCTTTTGACGAAGCGGTCAAATATGCCAAAGGCAGAGTCTGTTTCGGAGCCCCGATTGCCAAACTGCAGGCCATTCAATGGATGATTGCGGATATGGGAACGCAACTGGAAGCGGCCCGTTTGATGACCTACAAAGCGGCTCAAATCTATGATTCCGGAGGAAAATCTACTTTGGAATCTTCCCAGGCCAAGCTCTTTTCCACAGAAGTAGCCAAATTCTGCGTGGACAGGTGTGTTCAGATTCACGGGGGATACGGCTATATCGGAGAATTCAATGAAGTAGAAAAACTTTATCGAGACCAAAGGTTGATTGAAATTTACGAGGGGACTTCCGAGATTCAGAGATTGGTGATTGCGGGTGCTTACCTGAAAGGTTAGATGCTTAAAATCGGAGAATATCAAGTCCATTGCTTTGTCGAAAACAGGTTCTATCTGGACGGGGGGATGATGTTCGGAGTGGTTCCCAAGACCATGTGGGAAAAAATGATCCCCCCCAATGAAAAAAATTTAATCCCCATGGATGTGAATTTGTTTTTGCTCAAGTATAAAGATAAAAACATCTTGCTGGATGCAGGGTTCGGAGATACTTTGAATGATAAAGAAAGAAAACTATATACCCTTTATACTCCCTCAACTTTGGAAGTGGGTTTATTGAACTACGGCCTAAAATCTGAAGACATCGATATAGTGATTTTTTCCCACATGCACGCTGACCATGGCTGTGGAGCTATCAAAAAGGATGAAAACGGGAGAGAGACTCTCCGTTTTCCCAGAGCCAAACATTTTGTGCAGAAAAGGGAATGGGAAGAAGCCACCCACCCGGATGAAAGGACTAAAGCAGCTTACTTACTGGACCACATACAAATTTTGGCCCAAAATTCCGCTTTGGAGATAGTAGATGGTGAAGCCGAAGTTTTACCCGGTTTGAGAATCAAAAATACCGGGGGACATACTCCGGGACATCAAGGGATTTTTTTGGAAGGTAATGGGGAAAAGTTAATCTATTATGCTGACATAATTCCCACCACGGCCCATTTAAGAACTGCTTATGTGGCCAGCATTGATTTGAACCCCAGAGAGACCATGAAAATCAAAAGGGAAATCATCCCTTTCTGCCTGGAAAAAGGATGTTACGTGGCTTTTGACCATGATTTGAAAGTAAAAATCGGGAAATTAAAAATTGTCAACGAAAAAGTTGTGGCTGAACCGATTGTAAGTTAAAATAAAAAT
>JBIOYE010000054.1:0-3808 GCA_044870015.1 Candidatus Zixiibacteriota bacterium | reverse complement strand
TGCTCTGTCATCTTACCGGTCAACAAAATTTTCTCCCCTATTTTAACCAGCTTTTTAAAATGAATCTCCATACCCACCGTAACCACCACCAGACCCTTAGCAATAACCGCTTTAATCATTACCTCATCCAGAAGAGAAGCTAAAATTCCGCCGTGAAACATATCTTTATATCCCTGAAAATCCGAGCCGGCAGTATATTCCGCTTTGGCAACCTCCCCGTCAGCAAAAAATTTAACCTTCAAGCCGTGCGGATTTTTGTCACCACAGACAAAACAAAATTTATATTTATCTATTTCTTTCATTTTTTCAACGCAATGGTAACGGAATGCGAAAAACTAAAAGAAACCCAAGTAACACGAAAATGACTCCCACTATTAAAAAAACTAATTGAGAAATCCATACCGTCAATTTATCAAAAAACGTCTTCCCAAAATTAGAACCACGTCGAACTATTCTCCTAAAATAAACCAAGGGAATTAGCCCCATTGTGAAAAGGGCAATACCAAAGAGTGTGATAGAAATACCCTTCATTGTGATTTTCTAAATTTAGGTTGAACAAAAACGCTAACTTGACTGCTCCTCATTTTCTAGTCTAACAATTATCGTTATGGTTTTCTGTTAAAATTAACCTGGTTTTATTATGCCAAAAACTCCTAGAAATCCGAGTATCAAGAAAAAAATTCCCATTAACAAAACGAATATTTGTACGAATCTAACATTATATTTTTGGTTGAAAATTTTATAATTGAAATTAGCAACTCTTTGACCCACTCGCTTATGAAAAATAGAAAACCAAAACCCTACCAAGATTACTAGAATAGTTAATATTGTATGAGCAGTTCCATTTTCCATACTTGGAGCTTCTCCTCATTTAAATTATTTTTTACTCACCAGCTTAATCATAATTGCCTTCTGCACGTGCAGACGATTTTCGGCCTGGTCAAAGACCACCGAATTAGGAGAATCCATCACTTCATCAGTAATTTCTTCACCCCGGTTAGCCGGCAGACAGTGCATAATAATACAATCTTTTTTAGCCTGGCTGACCAGATTTGCATTCACCTGAAACCCCCGCAACAACTCCCTTTTCTGGTCTGCCAGATGCTTCTGCCCCATCGAGGCCCAGACATCCGTGTAAATCACATCCGCATTCTTAACCGCTTCCACCGGGTCGGAAGTGACCAAAATCTTGCTGATTTTGGAATTCATGGCATCCCGCAAAATTTTTCCGTCCGGCATGGTCTCTTTAGCAGTCCCGATTCTCAACTCCATAGGAATCCTTTGCGCAAGCTCCAGCCAGGAATTAACCACATTGTTCCCGTCACCAACATAAGCAATAATAAGATTCTCAAATTTTCTCTTCTTTTCATAGATGGTAAACAGGTCGGACAGAATCTGACAGGGATGCAGTAAATCGGTCAGACCGTTGATAACCGGAATAGAAGCTGACTCTGCCAATTGCCCCACTTCATCCTGCGAGAAAGTGCGAATCACAATCATATCCAGATAGCGGGATAAAACCCGGGCCGCATCCGGAATAGTTTCCCTTTTTCCCAGCTCAATCTCTTTTTCAGTGATATAAATAGCATTCCCGCCCAGCTGAAATACGCCGACTTCAAAAGAGATTCTGGTTCTCAAAGAGGGCTTATGAAAGATTAATCCGACCGATTTTCCCTTCAAAGCCAAAGGCTCCGCCTTACGCTTTTTCAAATCAGCGGAAAGTTTGAGTATCTGCTTTATTTCAGCCGCAGAAAAATCCAGATTAGATAAAAAATCTCTTTTCAGTGGTCCTCCTTGATTTTGATTTTTTTAAATATTATAGCTTTAGAGTTTCTTGTGGTTGAATATACTTAGAAAGTGGCGAAAAAACAACAATGCAGACGGAGGAAATTTACGCTCTCGGATGAGCTTTTTGGTAGACTTTCTTTTTCTGGCCTAAGTTAAGGTGAGTATAAATTTGCGTAGTCGACAAACTTTTATGCCCCAGCATCTCCTGAATCGCTTTTAAGTCCGCTCCCCCTTCTAACAGATGCGAAGCGAAAGTATGCCTCAAAGTATGGGGAGAGGTTTTTTGCCCTTCGGAAATGGCCGAAAGATATTTTTTCACAATCCGGCTGATGCTACGGGAGGTCAGCCGACCTTTTTTCTGATTAAAGAATAAGGTCTGATTCTGCTCCAGTTGGATCTTTTTTTCTGAAAGAGCTTTTAAATAATCTTTTAAAGATTGCAGCGCCTTCTCACCCACCGGAATAATCCTTTCCTTAGAACCCTTTCCCAGAACTTTCAAGGTCTGGCTGTCAAAGTCAACCGAGGATAATTTCAGATTAGCCAATTCCGACAATCTCAAACCGGAAGAATAAAAAAGCTCTAAAATAGCTTTATCCCTTTTCCCCCATACATCCTCCGGCCGGGGCAAATCCAGCAGATTTTCCATTTGAGAAACCGAAAGAAAAGAAGGCAACTTTTTAGCCAGCCTGGGAGAGGAGAGATGAAAAATCAGATTCCCCTCAATCTTTTTTCTTTTAGCTAAAAATTTCAGGAAACTCCGCAATGTCGCCACTTTCCGGGCTAAAGAGCGGTTGTCATAAGATTTGGATTTGAGGAAAGCCAGAAAGTCAGAGAGAGATTTTTTTTCTATCCCTGTAATTTTACGATTTTCCAGATAGATTTGGAATTGAGTCAGGTCTTTTTTATAGGAAGTAACGGTGTTGGGAGAATAATCTTTTTCGGCTTTGAGGAAAGAAAGAAAATCGGAGATGTTATCTCTCAAATCCATCTTGGTTCGATAGGTCAACTTGGTCGACCATCCCTTACTTTTATAGGGACTAGCTCACCACTTAGGTTACGGCTTCCAATTTGGGCTCGGTTTCAAATTTACAGGAGAGACACTTGAGAAATTCACCCCTGGTTTTGTTGGATTTTTCCACCATAAAATGGGCTCCGCATTGGGGGCATTTTTCAGCCACAGGCTTATCCCAACTGGCGAATTTACACTTGGGGTAGTTGGAACAGCCGTAAAAAACCCGGCCTTTTTTGCTTCTTTTTTCCGTTATCTCACCGCCGCACCCTTTTTCCGGACAGGGGATTTTCAGGGTGATGCTTTTGGTGTTTTTGCATTTAGGATAATTGGAACAGGCCAGAAATCTTCCGAACCGTCCGGATTTGACCACCATGGGACTGCCGCACAGATTACATTTTTCGCCGTTGACCAATTCCTGCTCTTCTTTGTGGTTCAGATTTTTGGTATTTTTACAGGTGGGATAATTGGAGCAAGCCAGAAACTTTCCGTTCCTTCCCCATTTGATAATCATGGCAGAGCCGCACTTCTCGCAGATTTCATCTGTTTTTTCTTCCTGCTGTTTTTTAATCTTCTTTTCTTTGGCCTGCACTTTTTCCAAGGTGGCTGAAAAGGGCTGATAAAAATCTTTTAAAACCTGCACCCATTTCATCTCCCCTTCTTCTACCTTATCCAGCTCCTCCTCCATGGTAGCGGTAAAGCCCACCTCAAAAATATCCGGAAAATTTTCCACCAGGATTTTGTTGACGGTTTTCCCTAAATCAGTGGGATATAATCTTCTTTTTTCGTTGATGACATATTTTCTTCCCTTAAGGGTGCTGACAATTATGGCATAAGTAGAGGGTCGACCGATGCCGCAGGCCTCCAGCTCTTTGATCAAGCTGGCTTCGGAAAAGCGGGCCGGCGGTTTGGTGAAATGCTGTTCCGGAATCAATTCCAGAAGTTTCAAAAGGTCTCCCTGTTTGAGTTTGGGGAGTTTGGCTTCCGGCTCCGTTTCTCCCTCACCGTTTC